>CAZBNI010000064.1:0-5673 GCA_964493105.1 uncultured Gammaproteobacteria bacterium | reverse complement strand
CGATGTGCCCGTTTTCGTCCCCGAAGTACTATAATGAGCCTCACTCTCATCCATTGTCTCGCCAAAGCTCTGAATTTCCATTACAGCATCGCCAATTGAAACCTTGGCGTCAGACCGTCTGCGTCTCACCGTATATAATCCCCGTTCTATTCCAGATTCTGCGGCATAATAGGCAACCGTCGCGTCAGTCGCGCCAATAGTCTGTTTTAATTCATTAACAACAATTATTGAAACCGTAATCGCAATAGCAGTAAGAAATGATATTACCAACAACGCATAAAGTAACACGAGTCCCTTTTCATTCTGTTGAAATTTCTTTGACATACTCAAATTTAGTAATTCTCGTTACTGACAGTACCCTGCAATATGCGCGAGGAAATAATCGTCTCCATAGTCAGTGTTCTGCCCTCCTCGGTAATAGAGGTGTCAAGCCCCTGTACCTGCAGATTGATCCGCACCTTTGGCTGAAAATTATCGCCGTCAGTAAAATACTCACATCGATTGTTCGTGACATTATCGCACCGATATGAAGTATATTCACCCGTACAGTCATCGTCATCCGTGCAGCTCAAAAGGTCTACCGCAGCGAATGGATCGGCACTCGGAGTTATCGCAAAACGAAGATCAGTTACCTGTATCCCTTCCGGAGTTACGTTTTGCCAGCCAGGACCATCAACCAACTCACAGTCCCCCGCGGTAGTTTCTTTGCAGTATTGTATTGCCGTTCCACCCCCATCAGTTCCGCTACGCCGGAAAAAAACGCTGTCAGCATTCTGGTCAATCAAAGCCAGGATATAATTGTCCGTTGACGCGTCCGGATGCAGATCAAATGGCGGTGAAGCACCGTTATAAAAATCGTAATTAACAACCCCAAGTCGAACCTCCTGGGTCATTGCTTCAAAAATGTAGCGTGTATCACTCTGCAGTTTTTGCATCTCCACGGTACGGCGCTGTGAAAGATTTATTACCATATACACATTGATTACGATTAAAATAATCAATACAAATATCGAAAGTGAAACAATCATCTCAATCAATGTAAAGGCTTTATTGTTCAATTTTTTCTTTATCGCCATAATACTAAAATACTATAAAAACTATAAAGCTTGCCAATTATATAAACGATCCTCAATCACAACCTTGCGCTTCGAGTCCGGCACAGGCCAGCGCACTTCTGAAATTATCCTGATGCCTACTTTGTTGTCATAATCGGTATGCTCACCTTCTCCACAGCTATCAGTGTTTTCTTTATCAGCAATTTTTTCGTTTACTGGATCACTATTATCCTGACAAATGGGATTTATATATAACAGCCTGAAAAATGACGTATCCTCATCAGTCAAGGACAACCCTTGCACATACTGGCTACTATTCACTTTTATTTGAGCATCACCATCAGTAAACGCATCAACGCTAAAACTTAAAGTTATATCACTGCTACCGTCTATTATAGGAATCGCTGTACTATCGGCGACTCCGATCAAACTGTCATCCCAGTTAACGCCGTTTGGATCAATCCAATTGCTATCTCGAATATTTCTGACAATTTCGATTCCCTCACGTGCAAAATTAGTGCCGATCAATTTGTTTCTGCTGGCTTTCCCTGCTTCAATACTATTGATGATTAAAACAACCGTTGCTACCAGCGCAGTAACAAGTACGGTAATCGCTATCAGGAGCTCTAACAAGCTTTGTCCGTTATTATTGTCTTTGATATATTTCATAATTAATCAAGCGTACAAGGGCCGGAAGTTTCACTGACTTGGCCCGACACTCTATTTACCGTAATTATCCTGCAGATATTCGCAATAAAATCACTTCGCACTAAAATCCATACCGTAATATAAGGCTGGCTACTATCAACGTCCCGAGCTTCGATGCCATTGCGATAAAAATGAACAATGCCTGTTGGCGGCTCAAACGTGATATCAACATAGTTTGATCCAGCCGGGATAAATGACGGATCGTCCCCGAATTTTATCCGTGCGACACTAATTCCCTTATTTGATAAATGCTTTTCAATAACCGTGTAATCATTCCCTACACCGTCATAATAATGATTTGCCATTGGATCGCCATAAGTATCCCCAAAAACTACGTACTGAGTAGTCGTATCAAAATGTACCCCATATCCGCCCAGCGGCACTGCGGTGATGCACGAACCATTGGTACACGTCTCGGCCGACGGATTACATGGCCGATAGCGCACTTCTTGGTCGGACGCGGTGCTGCAATAATGGACGCTATTACCCGCAATCGAGTAAGTTTGTGATAAGCGAATATTTTGCTGCACTTCAGTTCCAGCTCGTTTGAGTTCATTTGACCGCTCACCTCGCTGAAAATTAACCATAACAAACGTCGTCAAAATGCCAACCAGCGCGATAACAACCAGAAGTTCAGCGAGCGTAAAGCCCTTGTGGTCGAAAATTAGCTTCATAAAAATAACAAATTTTTATACGCTTTGAGAATCGGTTCTCCAAAAATAAAAATAATATACGTTGCGGCTGATAAAAAAGTACCAAACGGCACTTTGCTTTTCCATTTCTTCCTGCCAAACACGATCAAGCAAATACCAATCAGCGACCCAAAAATATATGAAACAAAAAGCGCCATCAGCACATATTGCCAACCGAGCATTGCCCCCATCACCATTCCCAGACGAATATCGCCGCCACCAATCCACTTGCCTTTAGAAATAAAAAACTGAAGCAAGAAAAAACCGCCGCCGATTAAGATGCCAAACGCAACTGACCAAACACTCAATTGAAGCACGAAAATTGATAACAGAATCGCGATTCCAAGTGCTGGAATGCTTACCTTGTCAAGTATTAAATAATACCGCAAATCAAATACAAAAATGATTATCAAGAAACAAGAATAGAGAAGATACACAAAAAAACTGCTTCCCAGCCCAAACTGCCAATACAGCGATAAAAACGCCGCTGCTGTACCAAATTCAACCAGCGGATATTGCCATGAAATTGGTTTTTTACAGTAACGGCACTTCCCAAATAAAGCGATAAAACTCACCAATGGTACCAAATCCCAGATATTGAGGTCGTGTTTACAAAAAGGACAATACGATCTGCCTCTCAAAAAACTGACTTTAACATGCAGTCGATAAATAACCGCGTTCAAAAAACTGCCCACCGTTAAACCTAAGATTGCTATCAGTGCCACGACCATAATACTGTATAGTATACCAGATTTTCAACTAAAAACAAAAGAAAATACGCACAAAAACCTTACAAAAGTATAAAAGGTCCCCTTAAAACCAGTGATTATTTAATCCCTTGCGGGGTTAGAAAATGAGCGCCGGCTCGAAGTGTTCCATAACTCTTTTCAAGTGTAAATGACACGGCATATGATTCATCTGACGGTACCGTGCTTATAGAATAGCGATATTTCCCCGGATCCTTAAATGATGCGATGGAAGGAAGATACGTTTTGAGATTGCATTGACTGACCAAGGATCCTTTGGTATCGCATCCATGGTTTGCAGCTCCTTCGTAGCTGGCCGTATCGTTAAATAAAAACTCAAACGCGGCCTGAATTCTAGCCATATCAGAAAGACGCCGCGCGTCTCTCGTCTTTGCCTTCTCATTATTGATCAAGAAAAAACCGCCTCCAACTAACAAACAAAATACAATGACGATGATGACAATCCGTACTAATACTGAACCTTGCTGATGACTTTTTACCATTTGAAGTCTCTTAAATTATGGAATTGGTGTACAACCACCGGTTTCCCCAAAATATCCGTCCGAAGTAAAATAGCGTGACATAAAATTCACACTCTCCTTATTAAAACAAAGAACGTAGCGTTCGTGCAATCCGTCTGTTTCGTCAGTGTCGTAGTAATAGTAATAATTCGCATTACTGATTGGGTCTTCAACACTCATCGAAAGATAGTCAGGAACTAACGGATTATTCGTGTCGGAAAAAACAGAACCATCAATTCCATCAGTGCTCAAGTCAGGCCCAGTCCCTAGTGGGCTACCACCTACTGTTGGCGGATAATGGTCATTATCAAAAAAATACAACGCAAGCGCTGCCCGCATCTGCGAAAGATCACCGATCCGACGCGCGTCACGGGCCGACTCATTTGCATCACCAATTTGTATCAAACCCATCACAGACAAAATACCAATAATCGCTATCACAATGATAAGCTCAATCAGCGTAAAACCATGTTGTTTATTAGCTCGATGTATTTGTTTTATTTGCATAATTGATACGATAAGTATATCGCTAAATTATATCACTCGTCAATATTTGTCATTTCCGCGTCTATTAATAGTTTACTCAAGTTTTGAAGGGCTTTTTCATTATCAGAATCATACTCAAGGGCTTTTTCATATTGCTCTTTTGCTTTACTCACATCCGACTGCTCTTGATACAGAGCGCCAAGGCCAACGTGTAAACCGGCAATATTATTGAGAATGGATTCACGATTCTCTGCTATCCAAATAACTGATTCTGACAGCGAGGGCTGGTATCGCGAAACAGCCTGTTCTAATGCAGCCATCGCCTTATCAACATCGCCTTGCTTATGATATGCGGTGGCCAACGCAAGATATAATTCAGGCATACCTACCCTGTTTGCGTCAACGGCTTGCTCAAGAAACCGAATCGCGTTCTGATAATCATTACTCAAAAGACAGTGAACTCCTAGTAATTGCCGTGCGCGATAATCGCTCGTATTGAGACTAATGACCCGCTCCAGCTTTTCTTTGTACAAAGACAAATAATGCTCCTTATCCTCTGGAATTAAATAATAATAAACCTGCGCTAAACCATAATGAGCATTATAGCTCAATAGATTGAAGCGTACTGCGTTTGAATATGCCTGCTCTGCTTTGGCAAGCTCAAAATCCGAAATAGCATTGTTGCCGGCTGTTTGGTATGTTTCTGAAAAAAATAATAGTACGCCTCCAGTCATTACTAAGAACGCGACAAATGGAATCATGATAACCGCAGCTTTGCGATATAAAAAATTCTTGCCTCCCTGATCTCGCTCTCCTTCAATTGCGCTATGCTGCAAAAGATATACTTTATAAAAAACCCCAAGTGCAACAAAAAAAATAATTACATTCGTCGGAAACTGCCAATCAAGCTCTACAAAATTATGCGTTAATGATCCCAAAAGCCCCATACTCAAACCAAGCAGCAATGCCTTGTCAGAATCACGCTCAATTTTTTTGATAAGCAGTAATGATTTGACGATCAAAATGAGAATAACTCCCACAAACCACAAGAACACCGTACCGCCAATAATTCCCATTTCCGCGAACGCTTTTAAATATGCATTGTGAGGATCAATCGAATAATAACGGATATCATCCAAATACTGGCGGTATACGTTTTTAAAAGTTTCAAGTCCCGTGCCCAGCACTGGGTTGTCTTTAAAAATACTCCACGCACCCTCCCAAAAATGCAAACGGGCAGTAACCGCATTTTCTTCCGGAGTTTCAAGCGAATACCCAATAGCGGCTTCCGTTGAGGAACCGCTTTCCGAACCTGCCGCTTGTTCTGCTTGGTATGCTTTCAGATAATCAAGCCCAAACCAACTCAAGGCCACGATCACGCTGATCAAAAATAACAAACTTGCTGTCTTGAATATATTTTTCTTTTTTATTATTGAAAAATATATAATAATTGCAAAAGGCGCCA
>CAZBNI010000063.1:0-5702 GCA_964493105.1 uncultured Gammaproteobacteria bacterium | reverse complement strand
ACCGCCGTTCCGAGAAAACCACTTGCTGGCGCTGATATGTCTACGCAGTCAGAGCCGTAATTTGATCCTCCGGTAACGTCACTGCCATTTTGCAAAATTAATCGTGAATCATTCAGATTAGTGCCGCCAACGCCGATAACGCTAGCGTTACACACGGGATACCTCTGGCTCGTATTAAGATTTACACTATCATTGCCAGCGGCAGCAAACACAATCACGTCCTCCTGTGCGGCATTTTGAATCGCGCTTGCAAGCAAGGTGTCGTAATCACTTCCTACGAAACTGAGGTTAATAAAATCCGCTCCGTTTTCAACCGCGTATTGAATCCCCTGATACACTGCCTGCGTATCACCAAGTCCCGTGCCATCCAAAACACGTACTGACATTATTTTTACATGCCAGTTAATGCCCGCAACACCAATGCTGTTATTGCCAACAGCTCCTGCAATGCCCGCAATTGTAGTACCATGATTAATACCAGCCTCAGTCCATCCAGAGTCATATTTAGGGTTTGGATCTGCTGAGACCCCTAGAAAGTCCCATCCGTAATAATCATCCACAAAACCATTTTGATCATCGTCAATGCTGTTGTTTTGTATTTCATCCTCATTGATCCACAAATTATCAAGAAGGTCCGGATGGTCGGTGTCGACCCCAGAATCTAAAATCGCAATGACAACTTCACTATCTCCCGTAGTAGTGTCCCACGCGGCGGGAGCTCCAATATGATCAAGGTACCACTGAGATGAATAATATTGATCATCCGGTTCTATTGCCATCGCGTACGAAAAATTCTGGCTCGCGATATCAACATAAGGCTCTTCTTGGAGCCATTCAAGCGCTTCCCGCGCTTCACGCTGTGTCGAAAAGGTGACTTTTGAAACCCGTGGTATATTATGGCGTTTGATTACGATTTCTATCGGTTCCTCTGCGCCTAATGCATTATTAACAGCGAGTGTGTTATTAAATGCCAAAATCGTAACAAGACCTGAGATTATAACAAATGAGACACTAAAATAATACTTTGAGTTCATATATTCATATTTATTGTTATTTAGTAGTTTCCAAATTAACCTTGATCTCCTGTTCTTCGCCGTCGCGAATTATCGAAAGCGTAATAAGCTCACCTGGGTCGAAGTCCAAAATCATATCAGAAAAATTTAAATACCCGTTCACTTTTATGCCATTTACTTCTATTATAACATCAAATTTGTTGAGCCCGGCGCGTTCTGCGGGACTTGAATCTGCGATACTTGGCCGTTCTTCTTCATTATCTGAATAAATAAGCGCGCCTTTTGAAACAGTTCCTGATAGTTCCTCGGGAACGTTCAATGAATGAGCTAGATCAATATAATGAATACCCAAATACGGACGTTCTGGCTGTACGCCAGATAAAACATTTTTGATAATCGGCTGCGACAGTGCAAACGGCACCACCTGATACACATTATTTTCATAGATAACGATTCCAAGCACTTCTTGCGTTAACGTAAACGCGATACTGCTTCGCATGGGGTCGATTATTTCAGATCCTAACAAGAGCCTTCGATTATGTAGTTCTGATGATTGGACAATATCTTGCTGTTCTTCCTGCGCACGGTACTGCGAATTCACGATGTAAGCTTTTTCGATTAATGGTTCTGAATTTGGATAATACTGCCTTATTAATAACAGGTCTTGCGTTGGTGCGACAGTATCCAATGCGGCGATACTATACGTGCTAAGCCCACGTGCATTGATTTTTAAAAAAGCAAGCGGTGTTGCCGGATCAAAGACAAGAGACTCAACCTGATACACGTCGCCCGTACTCATAACAACGACGTATGAGCCTGTTGCTTCAACAATATCCCGCGATGTTACGATATATCCATCATCAGTGAGCACAAAACCCGCTCCCCGACTTTCACCAGGCACATAGAGCGCGTCAATTGTCATTGACTCATCTTTTGCGTCATAGATCTGCACAACTGAGTGTCCAATTTCTTCAGCCGTTTTTTGAATCATTTCATGGCTAATAATTTTCGATTTCGTACCGCTGGAAAAGAAAAATGACGTTGAGTTATTGTCCGAATTAAAGCCTAGTTTATTTAAAAAAGGCACTTCTTCTCCGTACGTAAAAAGTACGACCGGTGCTATAAAACCCGCTAAAAAACCAATTACAATTACCAATAATAAAAACCACATCGAACCGACGCGATTTGAATTCGGTTTTTCGATTGTTTTCAAATTAGTTTTGTAGAGTTTATTCAGCTCCTCTTGATGTTTTTCATTAACCTTGGGTGATGTGGGGCTTACTTTTGGTTTCATAGTTTTATAAATCGATAGTTAATCCCATCGCGTGGTAAGAAAGGTTGCGATGAGTGCGCTTAAACTTATTAATAAATATATTCGGACTGCTTTCGGATTGAAATTATCGCGTAGCTGATCTTTGAAAATATTCGCTGCCAAATAATACACAACGAGCAGTATAAAAGCATTAACTACAAAACTTGTCGGTAGATAATAAACTGCAATTGCTACTTCAGTCAATAAAACACTGACAATGAAAATAAAACGTTTTGAGTCTTTCCAGATAATCTTGTATGACCAAAGTGTTCTGGTAAATAAAAATCCAGTCAAAATAAAAATAACAGGCAAAAAGGCCCAAAAAGAAATGCCCAGAAGGAGCGCTGCTCCATAACAACTTGCGTAAATCAGGAACAACGTTACCATGTTGATATAGCTGTAGATATTTTCTAGTGCGTATGGTTGATATCGTTTCGACCGATAATTAAAAGAAAAAATATTCTGCGAAATAAGTATGTACAAAACCATGATGCTTACAATAAAAAGCTGACGGACTACAAAATTATCGACGAGTAATAAAAAAGTACAAGCTCCAATAATGAAAAGCAGCGGCGTTGATACAAAATTCCAAAAGCCAAAATTCCTGAACGCCCTCCCAGTTAATAACCAAACGCTTACAACGGTAATAAACACTACAATTGCAACCGACGCCACAATCCAATCAGGACGCAACGACCAGATCTCAAAGGTGAGTCCGATCAAAAGTCCGCCAATATATGGTACCATGCGACTTAAAAGAATCATATGCTAATCTTGCGAATCTTGTTTATTATTTTTTTCTCGCAACGATGTAATAGCTTTTGTCAGCTCTTCGGCTGAAATTTCACCACGTTCGTTCTTTTCACGCTGAATTTCGATGATCGTTTGCTGCACCAGTTCCGGATTTTTTACACCGTGCAATTCAATATTTGCTTGCTGGCCCGCTGTTTGAATTATAACACTACCGTAATGCAAGATCGTCTGCATGACTCCATGACTTCGGAAACTAACATCTTGAATTTTATCATACGTAGTTTCTGAGACGGTCCTATCAAAAAAGCCCTTTCGATCAATGTCGATAATTCGCGTATCGGTAATAAGAAAAACGTTAAATGAATACTCAACAAAAACCCTTACTGCTACAACAATTCCTATCAAAAGGCCAATGAAAAAGATGAGCGCTCCCCATCCTCCCCAACGTAAGAGTGGAAATAAAAAGAAGAATGGTGCTATAATAAAAAATGAGCTAAACAATATCTGCCCTAAGAAAACGAACGGGTACTTTCTAACTATTAAAACAGCTGATTCTCCCTCTTTCAATCTTTTTTGCAATCTGTTTTCAAACATAATGCTACTTTACTATGTCTAAGAAAAAAATTCGAATTATTTGGACTGTGATCGTCGTTATTGGCGTGCTGAGCATGATCTTCTTTTCTGTAATGCCCGCTCTATCGCTTTAGAACCGCGAGAAATGCTTCTTGGGGAATGTCGACCTTACCGAGTTGCTTCATCCGTCTTTTACCCTTTTTCTGCTTTTCAAGAAGTTTCCGCTTTCGCGTTACGTCACCACCATACAGATTGGCTGTAACGTCTTTGCGTAAAGGCGCAATTCTTGAAGACGCAATAATCTTTCCGCCAATAGCTGCCTGAATTTTAACTTCAAACTGTTGCCTATGAAGGACTTTTTTGAGATTATCAACGATTGTGCGACCAACCCTATACGCTTCATCTTCATATACAATAGTAGCGAGTGCTTCGACTGGCTCTTCAGCAACGACTATACTCAAACAAGTAACATGACAGGACCGGTATTCCAAAAATTCATAATTTAAAGATGCATAACCCGACGTTACGCTCTTCAGTGTATCATAAAAATCAGCCAAAATACTAGCTAATGGTACCTCATAATAAATAACAACTTTCTTATCATCAATGTATTCCGTATTTTTAAATACACCGCGGCATTCTTGGACAAACGCCATTATTTTTCCAATATTGTCCGAAGGGGCAACAACATCTACCGTCATCCATGGTTCTTGCACAACCTCAATCTGGCTATGTTCTGGTAATGTAACCGGACTAGTGATGACTAATTCTTTTTGATTAAAACTTTTATCTCGTTTACAGAATGCGCGCTGTCCCGCCTCATTCAAAACTACACGATAACCAACTGAAGGAGCTGTGATGATAAGATCAAGTTTGTACTCGCGAGCAAGTCGTTCTTGAAAAATTTCAAGGTGTAGCACACCCAGAAATCCACACCGAAAACCAAACCCAAGCGCCTCTGAATGATCTGGCTCGTAACTCAGGGACGCGTCATTCAATGCGATCTTGGCGATAGCATCGCGCAATTTTGGATATTCATCCCCTTCACGGCAATACACTCCCGCAAAAACCATTGGCTTCAATGTCCTATAACCGGGTAGTGGCGATGTCGCCGGATTCTTTTCAAGAGTAATCGTATCCCCGACTCTGCAATGATGTACTTGCTTTAGACCCGTGGTAATATACCCAATCTGGCCAGCATGAAGTGAGTCTAGAGGCACTAATTTTGGCTTGAACGCGCCAACTTCAAGGCATTCCGCATGCTTTTCGCTGGCCATAAATTTTAGCCTGTTTCCTTTAGAAATAGCTCCGTTAAAAACACGAACATACGCGACAATACCGCGATATTTGTCAAAAAAAGAATCAAAAATCAGTGCTTCCAAAGGTTTTTCCGAATCACCATGTGGTGGAGGAACTTTTTCGATGACAGCGTTTAGAATATCTTCCACTCCTGTTCCGGTTTTTGCCGAGGTCATAATTATCTCCTCCTCTGTGCAACCCAGCAGTTTTGAAAGATCTTGTGCTACTTGCTTTGTGTCGGCGTTTGGCAAATCAATTTTATTAATAACTGGTACAATAACTAAATCTTGATCAAGAGCGAGATACAAGTTTGCTATTGTTTGGGCTTCAATCCCTTGTGTAGCGTCAACCAACATAATAGCTCCTTCGACTGCGGCTAATGAACGCGATACTTCATATGCAAAATCAACGTGCCCTGGCGTATCAATGAGGTTTAATTCATATCCATTGAACTGCATACGAACCGGCTGCAATTTTATCGTAATCCCGCGTTCGCGTTCAATATCCATCTGGTCAAGTATTTGCTCTTTCATATCGCGCTTACTTACCGTTCCAGTTATCTCAAGGAATCTATCCGCAAGAGTCGACTTACCATGGTCAATATGCGCAATGATACAAAAATTTCTGATGTCCTTATTCATAATAATGTAACTAAAAAGTCTGAGTCTTGCCCTGTATTCTGAGCCCCGATATTCATCGGGGTAAACTCCGCCAAGGATATATAAAAATTTCTGGTCGTAGCATTACTCATG
>CAZBNI010000062.1:0-5712 GCA_964493105.1 uncultured Gammaproteobacteria bacterium | reverse complement strand
GTACCAATTTACTTAAGGTTTTGAGGGATAGTGAGTATATGGATATGTTTTTGGCTAAATTTGAGGCAATAAAGTATTTGATGGGGGTGAAATAAGTTTAGAATCATTAATTGGTGCGGCAATTATCCTTGTTTGGCTAGAGTTTTTTATAGTTTTTTATGCTGTGGATAAAAAGTATTGTTTTTTTTTTGCACAAAGGGAATATAATTAAATCAGTAAAGGCAGTTGTTTAATCATTTATATATAAAACTATGTATAAAACCCTCGGAAACCAAATGTGGGCGCTTTTTATATTGGTTGGAATGGTTTTGGTAGGGACCATTTTTCTTCCAACAGACAGTGCCGAAGGATATACATACGGAGGATATTTCTGGAGCAGTGCCAGAGCTAATTTCTATAATGATATCGCGGGATGGGATCCAAATTTGATTACCGCACCAGGAGATACTTGGAACTGGGCAGGTTCGCCATTTCGGTTCGTGTTTAAAGGAAATAATGTGTATTCCCAAGGTGATGGGAAAAATACAATCGGGACATATTATCGCTCATTCAGCGCTGTCGCCCAGACATATATTGTTAGTCATTCAGGATCGTCGCTTAATGAAGTAGACGTAATAATTAATACAAAATATGGCTGGGGTTGTTGTGGAGAACCGAACCTATATGATGTTAGAAATGTTATGACTCACGAATTCGGCCATTGGTTAGTGCTTGGCGATCAATACAATGCCTGGGATTATTTTGATACTATGTATTATACGACATACCCCGGGGAAACACGTAAAAGAACTTTGGCCGGCGATGACGAAAATGGTATTAATTACATCTATTAAATTTAATTTATAATAATATGAAAAAAACAATATTATTCGTTGCCATTCCCTTGCTATTAATCATCGTAACGGTCGGCTGGTTCAAGGTTGATCAGAGCAATAACGAAAAAGAAATTAACGCATACTTAAGCGAGCGTGTGCCAAAAAGTTTTGGTGATAAAACGTCGGTTGAAATGCGCAGCTTATTGCCTAATGATCCAACTACGGAAAATATAACACAAGCATCTGATTTGATAGTACAGGGCACCATTGAGTCAATTGGCCAGCCGTATAAAACAGATCAAGGTGAGGTTTACCACGACATTACAGTAGTTCCAGATAAGGCATTCAAAGATAATTTTGGAATTACCCCTGGACAATCTTTTAAGGTAGTAGTACAAGGCGGGGAGACCAACGATGCTGTTTATTGGGGATTAAACATTCCATCGTTTAAAGGAGGAGAAAAAGTAATATTATTTCTCGGAAAGGTTGATCAAACCGGCTTAACGGCTGATTATTTTATTAGCTATGACGCGTTCGGTAAGTTATTGGTAGAAAATGAAAAAGTTCACGGTATCAATCACGAAGACGGATTGGTAGATATGGGTTTAGAACAATATATTAATAAATTGCAGGATATTATTTCAGCACAGAAATAGAGATTTCATAGCCACAAAAAACGGCCTAATAATAGGACCGTTTTTTGTTTTGGTTCAAATAACTGCCGAAAGGGTGGCTAGAGGGAATTCCGCGTCGCTTCGCTTCTTGTCCTGGGCAGCGCTGAATGCTCCCTTTGGTCGCATCCATCGACGCTCACCTATCGGTTCGCTTCTGCCCGTTCGATTCCCCACTCCAAACAACCCAATCAAAAAAAGTTCCGCTACCCACAAGGGGTACCGCAATTTTTTCTGGGGTGGCTAGAGGGAATCGAACCCTCATGCCCGGTTCCACAAACCGGTGCACTAACCGTTGTGCTATAGCCACCACGTCGTAATTGTGTTTCGGGTTGCGCGTTCGGCTACTCGCCGAGAGCTTTACCCTACACACATTACTCCTTTTCCTCGGTCGCCTCAGTCGATCTCGGGGTATATTTTCAAAGCTTGGTGCGCGGGAGAGGAATCGAACCTCCACGGCCATACGGCCACATGGCCCTCAACCATGCCTGTCTACCAGTTCCAGCACCCGCGCTAATGATTTATTTATATAAAGTGAGTTTTAGTATAGCTAATGCTTTTATAATTTTCAAGCGTTTACGTTCTAAACATGGAATACCTATTGTATGATACATTTTTCGTAATAAGGGGAGGGATTCGCTCTTGGCGTATTTTAGTGAGTAGGTCGTTTGGTTAGGATCAGCGTAAATATGTCCCTTCACTCCGAGCAGCCTTTGGTTAATGTTTTGTAGCCATTTGATATGTTTAAAGCTACCTGAATTAAAGACTAGGTAAAACATGTAACTATTTGGCCAGCGTTTATCCCAGTATGAGTAAAAGCATCCATCTCCATCAAAGTGCCCGCGTAGAAAATTAAAATAATATTTATCCGGTATTTTTAAAGCAGCGAGTGTTTTTGTTTTTGCAGGAGAGATCCCGATTGATATAAAAAATTTGTATAATTTTACATTGCTGAATTGAAGTCGTGGAACGCGCTTTTTAGAATACCCAGAACTTTTTGAGGTAATTTTTACTTTTAATTTAAAGCAACGTAGAAAATTAGTAAGCTGCTGGCGGTCTTTGGAGGTAAGGTCAATGTGTCGACCGTCTTTTGAGAGATTACCATCTGTTGCTATTTGGCCAATTGCGTATGCGGCTTCTGGTGAAAGTATATAGATTTGATTTGTAGTCATCAGTGTTAAGCGTATACCACCCAGTACCACTAAAGGGTACTGGGTAGCCGTGAATCCTTTAGTGGTTCACGTCGATTCCACCACCTGGGCGTATGCTATGCTTTCACTTCTTTCAGCTTCTTCTTGTATCCCCGCAAATAGTACAGTTTTGATCTGCGTACCTTTGCTTTTTTGAGAACATCAATTTTCGTAATGGTTGGAGAATGTAAAGGAAATATTTTTTCGACGCCTACGCCTTCCGAGATTTTTCGGACCGTAATGGTCGCTGATAGACCTTTGCCGCCTTTTCGCGCAATCACGATTCCTTCAAATTTTTGAGTTCTTTCTTTTTCGCCTTCTTTAATTTTTTGGTGCACCACGACGGTATTGCCAGGCTTGATGTCTGGTAAATTTTTTTTTACCTTTGATGCGTTGAGTTCGTTTGCTGTGGTCATTGTTCTAATAGTAATTATTTGAATACAGTTAAGAGCCCTCGATCCTTTCCGGGGCGAATCTGCTTTGAATTTCAACAGATTCGATAGCTTTCATAGCATAGCCATTTTTATATCTCTTGTCAACTCAGTTAGAATGAGTATTCTAACGGGGTCAACCTTTTTCAAGCGTACTGAGAATTTTTTGTAACTTTGCTGGTAGAGGCGAAGTAAATTCTTGGAACTGGCCATCCAGGTCTTCAAAAGCTAACCGATGCGCATGCAGGAAAACTCTGTCCAAAACGATTGTAACTTTTAGTTTTCGTGGTCGGTACACAGAGTCACCAACAATAGGAAGTCCGAATGCATTGAGATGAACTCGGATCTGGTGGGTCCTGCCGGTTTTTGGCTTGACGTTGAGATACGTATAGTTACCAAACTGCTCGATTATTTCAAATTCAGTTATTGCTTTTCGTCCACGATCACAATTACCAGAGGTTGGCACTGCTGCCATTTTGTGGCCCTGCGTTTCACTGCGATCGATATTAAATGTAATTTCACCTTCAGATCTTTGAGGAGCGCCATATACCAGTGCAAAATATTCTTTTTGGGTTTTTCGTGACTTAAACTGTTGTTTGAGATGATCAAACATGTCCTGTGTTTTTGCGATTACCAAAAGTCCGGATACATCTTTATCCAACCGGTGTACAATGCCCGGACGCATTGGATCTTCACCGATTTTTCGTACGTTTGGATATTTTTCCAAAACAAGGTCAACTACAGTGCGCCCGTGTTCGCCTGGAGCTTCATGCACCAATAATCCCGCTTGTTTATTGATAACAAGATAATCGTTTGTATCAGCAACAATCTCAAGTTTAAACATCGGCGCTGGTTGAGATGTCGCTTGCTTTTTTGTTTTCTGCGTAGGGTTGGTTTTGAGTTCATGAATGACAATATTATCACCTTCCTTCAAGAAATGGTGTGCCGTAGTCTTTCCTCCATTCACCAGCACCGCTCCATGTTTGATCATTTTTTGGAGTTGTGAGCGACTATGTTCTGGGTTATGTGCTGATATAAATTTATCAAGCCGTTGGCCATGAAATTCTTCCGTAACGGTTAGGTGTTCCATTCCTACTTCTTTTTTAATAGTAAAGCGCGTGCTTGCTGTTTTGTGGTGATGGCGCCTTTGAGCTGGTGTTCGCGCAATATTTTTTTGAGCTGCCCAACGTATGGTCCCGGAGACACCTTACAGATTTTCATTATTTCAGTGCCGTTTAATATCGCTTTGGGCAGTTTTTTTGAGCGGCTTGTTTTTTTTAGTCTATTAATTTGTTTTTCAATAGCATAGTAGTCGGTAAAGTCGGGTTTGCCGTTTTTGGGAACGGTTGCTTGTACATCAGCAAAGATCAGTTTCAGAAGATCCTGCCCTGGATTGCGGTCGTTGAAAAAATATTTTTCAATCGTCGTATTTTTCATCGGAGATTTTTTGGTATGCGTTGCGATCATGTGTTTTCGGATAAGCCAATTGACTTTGTCCGGATCAATGCCTCCGTTCGAAAGCCGGAGCCGATTCATTATTTTACTTGCAAGCTCCGCGCCTTTGGCATCGTGGTTGTTAAATCGCAATCGATCCGCCCGTTGCAAAGTATATGGCTTAGCGCAATCATGCAGCAATAAAGCAATAATAAGTTCTGCAGAAGGTTGTTCTTTACCGAACTTATTGGTAAATTTTTGTGAAGAAAGATTTTTCAAACACAGGAGTGTATGTTTCCATACATCTCCTTCGGAATGGAAATTTTTTGGCTGCGGACATTTTTTCATTTTCAGAAGTTCAGGAATCAGTATTGCGATAGCTCCGCTTTTGTCATACAACTCAAGAGCTTTGACCGGATCAGCAACAAATGCTTTGACCAGTTCCTTGGCAATAGTTTCCCGTGGGACAGTGTAGTTGCCTTTTACTTTTTTATTAAGATTAGGAATTTGCTGTTTCATGGCAGCCCACGTTTTCGGTTCAATAGAAAAACTAAGCTGGCAAGCAAACCGCAAGCCACGCAAGGTACGCGAATAATCCTCTTTGAATCGCGTAGTAGGATCACCGATTGCTTTAATCCTTTTTTTCTTGATATCTTCCAAGCCCTTGTAAAGATCAATTAGCTTTTTTTCTTTGATATCATATGCAAGCGCGTTAATGGTAAAATCTCGCCTTCCGAGGTCATCTTCTATTGGTAGCTTTGGATCAGATTGTACTGTTACATCGCGATAACCGCCGGTCATAAATGCATGCTCGGTTCGCGGTAAGGCGATATCGATGGGTTCGACAAACTCACCACAAGTTGGTTCAATATTTTTTACGCCCTTTGGCAAGAATTTTAAAACCCCGAAGGTTTTTCCGACTAGATCAACCCATCCGTGTTTTTTTAAAAATTGTTGCAGCTTATTAATAGGCACCTTGCGTACTACAAAGTCGTAGTCTTTTGATTTTCGTTTGAGAATGATATCCCGTATTATACCGCCAACTAAAAAAATTTTAGCTTTTGGGAATGTTTTTAAAAGCTGCATGGTAAATGAAAAATCCCTTTTTTTGAGTAATTTTTGGATTTGCTGCATAGTTGTACTTCTACCTTAGCTGAATGTGCTAAACTTG
>CAZBNI010000061.1:0-5769 GCA_964493105.1 uncultured Gammaproteobacteria bacterium | reverse complement strand
GGATCCATTGCTGTCCATAGATTGGACCTAGGTCACCGTTTTCATCAGCCCACTCATCCCAGATTTTCACACCATTATCATTCAGGTATTTAATATTCGTATCACCTTGCAAAAACCACAGTAGTTCATAAATAATTGATTTGAGATGAACTTTCTTAGTAGTTACCAAAGGAAACCCTTGTGACAGATCAAAGCGCATCTGATGCCCAAAAAGACTCCGGGTGCCAACGCCAGTTCGGTCTTTTTTATCGACACCTTTGTCAAGTATTTTTTGTAATAGGTCTAAATAAACTCGCATATGTTATTATTTCCCACTTGAAAGCCATGCTTGCTCGCCCCGTTCCGAATCAGCTAACTCTGGAACTTCTTTGAACTGCGCCACCTCATGGTGCTGTATGAGGATCTGAATTACTTTATCCCCCTTTTTTATCGCATATGGTTGATCGGTTGTGTTTAATAAAATTGCGGTAACTTCACCACGGTAATTGCTGTCAATAACGCCAGCCAAAGAGTGAATTCCGTGCTTTGCGGCCATGCCCCCTCGATCCCACATCAATGCAACATAACCATCTGGAAGCTCCATTGCGAATCCGAACCCAACATGCGATCGTTCTCCAGGCTTGATAACAGCGTCTTCACACGCATATAAATCAAGACCCGCATCGCCATTTCTGCCATACGCCGGGGTTTTCGCTTCTGGACGTAAACGTTTGAATTTAACCTCCATATAACTACGTATTACCCCTCCTTAGCCATCTCGCTTTTATATTGACGGTATGACACTCCGGCGAGATCCAAGAGCCTACGCGACACTTTCCAGATCTCTTCGTCATGATATTTATCACTCTCGAAAATAATCTCAGTAATGCCGTTTTGAATTATTGTCTTAACACACTCATTACACGGGAACAATGTACAGTAGAGCTTGCATCCTTCTGTTTGAGCATGCGAATTATACACAGCATTCTCTTCCGCATGGACAACGTATGCATACTTTGAATCATATAAGTTACCATCCCGCTCCCAGGGTAATGCGTCAGTATCAATTCCACGTGGCCATCCATTATATCCTAAACCAACGACAACATTCTTTTGGTTTACAACTACAGCCCCCGCTTGGGTGCTCGGATCTTTTGAACGGTCAGCAATAACATGCGCCATGCGCATAAAACATTCGTCCCACGAAATATAATCACTACGTGCTGGCATATAATATTTTTTAATTGTTATATCGCAACTTTAATGCCTGGTCCCATCGAGGAACTGATACTCACATTCTTGATATAGGAACCTTTGAAACCCTGCGGTTTGGCACGCCGTACTGCATCAAGAAAAATTTCATAGTTCTCCTCAAGCTGTTCTTGTTCAAATGACGCTTTGCCAATCAACTGATGTACATTACTCGAATCATCGTTCCTAAATGTAACCTTGCCTCCCATAAGCGCAGTAATTGCCTTTTCGATATCAGCAGTCACCGTTTCATTACGTGGATTCGGCATAAGGCCTTTTGGTCCAAGGATTTTTGCAATCTGGCCAAGCTGCTTCATCATTGCAGGGGTTGCAAGCGCAATATCAAAACCACACTTGCCTTTGGTTTTGATCTCCTTAACGAGTTCTTCACCGCCAACTATCTCGGCACCTGCTTTCTTTGCTTTTTCCTGATCTGCCCCTTCAGCAAATACTGCGACGCGTTTGGTTTTGCCGGTACCGTGCGGCAGCGTAATCGAACCGCGAACAACATGGTCCGCCTTCTTTGGATCAATGCCAAGACGAACGTGTACCTCAATACCGGCGTCGAACTTAACATTCGCTGTTTTTTTCGCTAACTCTATAGCTTCTTTCGCTGAGTACGCTTTGGTTGAATCTACCAGGCTTTTTGCCTCAGTAAACCGCTTTGACTGTTTATTCATTTTTCATTCCTTTCGTGGTGCAAACCCACCCCGCCGACGCAGGACAGTCCCACAAATATATTAGTTATCCTATGATTCTTTTTTGTCTTTTGATTCTTTCCTAATAGTACTCCAATGATACCAGAATAACGGGATACCGACAATAATGAAAGGAATAGTAGAAGCAGCCTGGCGATGCACATTATCATAAGAGACAGTTGCTGCCTCCTGCCACTCTCCATAATCAGTGATCCATTGGCTAGCCAAAGAAATTGTATTTTCATTTATGCCGCATGCTTGACCGCAATCAACTATGCTTTGTACTGATGATTCTTCAGCTAATCTCATCTCTATCGGTTCATTATATCTGGTTGATTTGTCAGCTTCACCCGCACTGGGAAAAACCCAGGTTTTCAGGGTCAAATTTACTAATACGCCACCGGCAATTACCATCATTAATAATGAACTCAAAGCAACAAAATAAAAATAAGACGGTCGTACCACTGATCTTCTTTCACTTCTTCCTTTCTTATTATCCCGCTGGACGATCCGATAATGAATAATAAATAAAGGAAGCGCTACAATCAAAAAGGAAAGTGCATTCACTGCATCACGTGCCAGATCTGAATTTGGATTATTTTTAGAGGTCTGCCATTGTGTATAATTTTCTTCCCAGATTTCTATATTACCCTGTTGAGAAACTGATAGCTCACAGCTGTCTTCGCAGGTTAAAATATCCTGTTCAGCTGCTTCAGGTGTAATTCTGGCACCCAAATAAAGCGACGGTGGCGATCCTAAACGGTAGTTCAAAGGTTCAGCTTCAGTGAAAACCCAGTCTTTTAAGCCCAGATTGAACAGAAAAATTACAGAGCCAACCACAATAGCTAGAGTCACCAAAGACGCCAGATAGAAATAAACGCTCCTAATAACCTGCCGTTTATCTTTTTTGGATTTACCTTCCATAGCAGCCGTGATAATAAAAATGATAATGGCTAAGATGCCGAATGGTATTAAGAATCCTAGAAACATCATGTATATAATATACCCCGAATATTACTTTCCATCAACCTCAATACCCATATTACGAGCAGTGCCTTTGATAATATTGACCGCGCCTTCAAGATCATTGGCATTTAGATCAGGCATCTTGATGGTAGCAATCTCTTCAAGCTGTTTACGCGTAACCTTGCCGACTTTTTGCTTGAGTGGATCACCCGAGCCTTTTTTAATACCTGCTGCTTTTTTCAAAAGTTCGGCTGCTGGAGGAGTTTTGAGAATGAACTTATACGTGCGGTCTTCAAATACTGTAATTTCAACTGGAATAATATCACCGACTTTACCTTTGGTGTCGGCGTTAAACTTAGTGCAAAATTCCTGGATATTCAAACCATGCTGCCCAAGCGCCGGACCAATCGGAGGTGCTGGGGTTGCTTTTCCTGCAGGGATCTGTAATTTGAGAACTGTCTTAATCTTTTTATCAGCCATAGTGACTTGAGATAATTGGTTATTGGTTAAAAGAAATACGTATAGTAATTAGTTGTAAGTCATTAGTCTATTGCTTAAAACCTCAAACCAACAACGAAACATACTTCTAAAAACATATGACATAAAACTAAACTAAATCTTTTTAATCTGTAAAAAGTCGAGTTCAACCGGTGTTTCACGGCCAAACATAGAAACAAGCACTTTAACTTTACCACGCGCTTCATCCACTTCAGATACTTTGCCTTCAAACTCTTTAAAGGGCCCGTCAGTAATCTTAACAGGAGATCCGGCACTAACGTCAATCTTATACTTCGGTTCTTCAACGCCCATTCGCTTCTGAATTGCCTTTACTTCCTCATTTGAAATTGGTGTTGGTGTAGTGCCTGAGCCAACAAAACCAGTTACATTTGGAGTGTTTCGGACAACATACCACGAGTCATCTGTCACAATCATTTCAACCAGAACGTAGCCTGGAAAAATTTTCTCAGTTACGACATGGCGTTTTCCATTCTTGATTTTAATCTTTTTTTCAGTCGGAATCAGCACCTGAAAAATCTTATCCTGCATATCCATTGATTCTATACGTTGGCGAAGATTCCGAAATACGTTTTCTTCATATCCAGAATAGGTGTGCAATACATACCACTTCTTGCCTTGTTGTAGTGTTTGCTTTGGCATACTGTTTATCTATTAATAACGCGTTCCAGTACAATATTGAGTCCGTAGTCCAGCGCTCCCAAAAAAACCGCAGTAGCAAAACTGACACCTATCACCAAAAGGGTGTATTTTGTGGTTTCCTTACGCGAAGGCCACACGACTTTTTTCAGCTCATCTTTGGACTCTTTGATATAGGTTACTAGCTTATTTGCCATATTTTTCGGTCTTTAAAACCCCCTTTCATGCATATCCGGGGGGACTACTGGTATATTACAATACCCATAAAAATAAGTCAAATCCGTAATAAAAACAGCATGATAGAATTACCACGCTGCCTTTTTATTAAGTTAGATATCCAAGCTCTTTACCTATTTTCTAATAGTTCTGGGCTGTTATAAACTTTTCAATTTCTTTTAGTACATCTTTATCAGGATCATTAGATTCCCACGTAGGTAAATCAATTTGCGCAAGTTGAAGAGCTTTTTCCAAAACCTGCTTGGCGTCTTCAACTTTATCTGAAATTCGTAAAACTTCATCAGGAATTTCTGTTCTATCGGTTGTATCCACGTCTGGAAAACAAATCACATAACTTTCATTCCCACCGTCCCACTCAACTACAAAATGAGCGCCATTAATCCTCTTTTCCTCACGATAACTTTTATCCTTTTCCGCTCCTGTTTCGGTTCCCATATCTGTTCCAATATCCTGAACTGATGGGCCTGTTTCTCTTGACATATATTTGTTTCCTTATTTCACTATAATATATACATAGTGAAGTTAATATTTATTTAAATACGCTTCCATTAAAATATCTTAGTGTTCTCTTCACCTCTCGTCAAGCAAAATATTATCAAATGCAAAATGATCTATATAAACGTTCTGCAAAACATTCCTAACGGGAACAATCATATACTATACGCTATATACTAGATATCAAGATTTTTAACGGATTTTGCATGTGTATGGATGAAGTGCTTACGAGGCGCTACATCATCCCCCATCAGGACTGTAAACACTTCGTTTGCTTTTTCCGCATCTTCAATAGCAACTTTTTTCATAAGACGATGTTCTGGATCCATGGTAGTGTCCCATAACTGTCCTGGGTTCATTTCACCTAAACCTTTGTACCGTTGTACTGATACACCAACAGTGGCTTCTTCAATCCCTGACATTTTTTCCTCTTCTTTAACTTCTTCAGAAGCTTCTTCCGATGAACCTTCTGGTTCCTTTTCGCTTTTGGCGGACTTTTTTATAATCTTGGCTTTTACCGGCGTTTCCTTTTTCAGTGCAAGTAATTCTTTTTTTGCCGGTTCAAGCCCTGCTTCATTATAGATATATCGAAACTCTTTTCCAACGCTGACACGATACAAAGGAGGTTGCGCAATATACAGATGCCCTTCGGAAATGAGTGGCTGAAAATGCCGATAAAAGAGCGTTAACAACAATGTCCTGATATGGGCGCCATCAACATCCGCATCAGTCATAATGATAATGCGGTTGTACCGTAATCCCGACAAATCAAACTGCTCACCAATATTAGTACCCATCGCGATAATCAGTGACTTAATCTCATTGTTGGTAAGCATCCGATCAAGACGAGCCTTTTCAACATTCAGTATTTTACCGCGTAACGGTAGAATAGCCTGGAAATTTCTGTCCCTTCCCTGTTTCGCGCTACCACCAGCAGAATCGCCCTCAACAATGTACAGTTCACATTCATCAGCATTGCGCGAAGAGC
>CAZBNI010000060.1:0-5791 GCA_964493105.1 uncultured Gammaproteobacteria bacterium | reverse complement strand
GTCTCGTACTCGAAGCACAGTGCAGCAAGGGCAGCCTTCAAAGCCGCTTATTGTATCAGAACAGTTAGCTTCCGCCGTTACCCCTCAAAAAACGGTGACTAAGAAGCAGTCTAGGAATGTGAAAGTTCCAACTCCGCCGACGTATCAGCAGTCTTCATTTCCTTTGGCGTTGAGCGGTGATGAACAGTTTTTTAACTCCGTGGTTGAAGGAGCTCGACGAAATGGCCAGTACTTTACTGTACAGGTATCGTGGAGCAATCCCGTTACGCCAACAGAGCGGGCAAGTATTCATAGAGGGTCAACTCGCCTGTGCAATACCAAAACCGGCCAAAAATATTTACTGAAGAAGTTTACAGGCCTTCCTGTCGGTAAAGCGGAAGTCATCAGCAAGTTTGGCAAAAAAACTGCTGAGTTGTACTTCCCGGGAAATATTCCGGCTGGAGAATATATTTTCGAACTTTGTGATTTCTGGGGCCACAAATTCACTACGAAGATTGTGGTCTAGAGTCTGGTTCGGATTTATGTGATGCGGGAGACACCATTGGTGTTTCCCGCATTTTTTTATTAACAAATACCAATTCGAAAAATTCTCTTTTGTCATTACGAGCACTCGCGAAGTAATCCGATCAGCAATTAATTAATTTAGATTGCTTCGTCGGTATGACTCCTCGCAATGACTACAGTATAAATAGGAACTTTTCGGATTTGTGTTTATAATGCTTGCAAAAAGCTTTTTTCTGTGCTATAATAAGGTAAGAAAATCAAAAAACAAATATAAAAATTACCAGTTAATATTAAGTAGTATGAAAACACTACTCTATACTGTTTTTAGTATAGCGGTGCTGTTCTGCGCCGCGTTTTTTTGCGTGCCCATAGCGTATGCAACATTTGGAGATGTCGCAACGTATACAGGCAGTATTTACGGGGGAGATGGCGTTGATAAACTGGAAACGTATTTTGATTTTCCCGAGGATATCGCCCGTGATAGCTTAGGGAGATTTTATGTAGCTGATACGTATAATCATGTTATCAGAAAAATTGCCGTTGACGGCACCGTGAGTACTGCAGCAGGCAGTGGTTCATACGGGGATACAGATGGCGCGTCAACTGCAGCAGAATTTGCTTTACCGCGCGGTGTTGCTGTTGGATCAGACGGAACGCTGTACGTTGCTGATACAGGGAATAGTAAAATTAAAAAAGTGAGTACAGGCGGCGCGGTAACCACGATTGTGAGTAGCGGACTCTCAGCGCCTTCTGCGGTGAAGGTATATGGAACTCGTGTGTATATTGCTGATTCAGGGAATAACGCTATCAAATACGTTTCAACCAGCGGTGGAACTGTTAGCACGCTAACTTCGTCAGTGTCTGATCCACGTAAAATGGATATTTCAAGTGATGGCGCTACACTCTACCTTGCTGACAATGGAAACCATCGAGTTGTTTCAATAAATACCAGTAACGGTTCAGTTACTGTGCTTGCTGGATCAGGGGATTCGGGATACGTTGAAGGGACTGGCACAAGCGCTCAATTTGAAAATGTATGGGGCGTTGCATTGGATGGAAATTATCTCTATGTATCTGACCATGACGGGTGGACTGTTGATCGAATCCGAAGAATTAACCTTTCTACAAAACAAACCACGCTTGTATATCAGGATACGCGCCAAAACGAAATGATTTATCCTTCAGGCGTTGTGGTTGCAGGGGATTATGTGTATACCGTTAATGCGGGCCTTGGCACAATTCATCGATTTAACAAAGATGATGGCGATAGTAATAGCTTATTTGCCGGATCTGACCGTTTTGGTAACCGGAATGGCAGTTTGGTGAGCTCACTTTTTGGAAGGCCATATGATATTACTGCTACACAGGATGGTGATTATCTTTATATCGCCGATAATAATAAAATAAGAAAAGTTGATATCGCAAATAGTACGGTCAGTCATGTAATCGGCTCAAGCATTGATAACTACCGAGGCGAGGGAACTGATTATGATACCCTGCCAATTCGTTTTTCAACAATTCAAAGTTTAACCGTCAATTCAACCGGCAGTCGCTTGTATGTTGTCGACCGATGGAATAATAGAATTCGCGGCGTGAATCTGAATGCTAATCCTAACAGCACTTTTCTTGTTACTGGCGCTGGTTTGATTAACACGCGCGGTGATGATGACAATGGATACGCGGAAGGCACTCGCTGTTCAGAGGATATCCAGACGACCGGCGTTAGCGGTTGTTCATACTTTCGCGCTCCATCAGGCATTGTGATTGATCCAACAAATAAGTACCTCTACGTTTCAGACACGGGCAACAATAGAATCAGGAAGGTCCGTATTTCAGATGGCCAGACATGGCTTGTTGCAGGGTCGGGTACGGCTGGATATCTTAATGGCACCGGTGCTAATGCGAAGTTTAACCGGCCGTATGGCCTGACGATTGATGCATCCGGTAGTAATCTCTATGTGGCTGATTCTAATAATCACGTTATTAGAAAAATTGATCTTGCTTCCAACTCAGTAAGTACACTCGTTGGTAATGGTACTGCGGGTTATCGTGAAGCAATTGGAACGGATGCGGTACTTTCGTATCCAGAATATGTAAAGGTTGGATTTGATGGGCAGCTGTATTTTTCCGAGGCAGGCTCCCAGCGTGTACGTGTCGTTGATCCAATTTCAAAATTAACAAAGCTTGTTGCAGGTTCTGGCAGCCGTGGGTTTAAAAATGGCGATCAGGATACTGCTAAATTTAATAATCTAAAAGGTATTGCGTTGAACGTTACCAGTACAACGCTCTATGTGGCAGATATGTGGAATGATATGATTCGTAGTATTGATATTGAAGGTGAGGCGCCATACACTGAACCAGCACCAACCGTGACTGGCGTTTCTCCTGATGCGGTTAATCCAGCTTGGGATAAGGGTTCTGGTCTGCATGTACAAGTCACAGGAACTAATTTCCAGCATGGGGCAGTGACGTATTTGGCAGATTACGAAGGTGAAATTACGTATGTGCAATCAGGAACGTCGTTGTCAGTACGACTGCCGCTTTCTCAGATGAATCCTGGCTGGTATGACGTCACCGTTGTAGCGCTTGATGGGCAAAAAGCAACCCTTGAGCACAGTCTTGGCATTACTGACGCAGCAGGCAATGTGCCGGACACCTATTACGAATACTCTCAGAAGACTACTGATACGATAACAACGCCGTCTACCTATGAACCGCCGCTTGTTGAGGGCACGTCGTTTTTTGCGTATTCTTCAACGCTTCGTGGGGGGTACCATACAGGTGCCGGTAATATGTTAGGAAGCAATGATGAAGAAATCATTGTTGGATCTGGCGATGGTATGGCACCACAAGTGCGGATTTTTGACAGCAATGGGAATCTCAAGTCACAGTTCTTCGCGTATGAATCTACGTTGCGTAATGGCGTTACTGTTACCGCGTGCGATGTTAATGGCGATGGATATGATGAAGTCGTGACCGCACAAGGTCCGGGCGGCTGGCCTTTGTTGAAGATTTTTGATGGTTACGGCAATATCATCAACGAAGGTTTTTATGTGCTTGATGGTAAATTTTTAGGCGGCGTTAATCTTTCGTGCGGTGATACGGATGGCGATGGTATTTTCGAGATTGTTGTTGCGGCACAGCATGGCGGCGGTCCTCATGTGTTGGTGTATAATATCAACGGTTTGATACTCACCAATTTCATGGCGTATGATCCAAATTTCCGCGGTGGCATCAACATTACGACCGCAGATATTGACGGGGATGGAAAGGATGAAATCGTTACTGGCCCCCAACTGGGCGCTCCGCATGTGCAGTATTTCCAAATACGCCCCAATGAATTGAAACGGCTGTCACCGGGGTTTTACGCATTTGGAAGAGACTATCGCGGCGGTGTGTCAGTCGCTGGTGTTGATACGGATGGGGACGGTACTAAAGAGTTGCTGGTTGGCGTTGGAGAAGATGCGACTCCACTCGTTCGTGTATATAACATCAAGGAAGAGTTGCTTAATGAGTTTTTTGTCTACGCAACATCATTTTTGGGCGGTGTTAATATTGCCGGAGGAGATGTAGATGGAGACGGTGCCGATGAATTATTAACTGTTCCGCGGGGAGATGGAGGTCCGAGCGTGCGCGTTATTAATGTGGATGAAGTGTAATTGAAAAATTTGTTTCAAAAAGGTACAATGAACTACTAAACAATTAATTGAATAATTAGTAGGCGAAAAATATATGAAAAGAAAAGTAGGAATACCAATTGTCGGTATCGCGCTCGCAATCGTCATTATTGGCGGAGGTGCGTTTTGGTATTATTTAAATTCTGATATTATATTGCCTAATTCTCCACTGCAATTGCTTAGCAGAAGGTCGATCTCTGCTACGTTGGCGTATCAACAGGATGGTGTTGGGGTAAATATCAATGGGGGAGGATGGACAACCGTGGAGACCGATATGGTGCTTCATGAAGGTGATGGAATCCGCACCAGCGCTTCACCAAACAGCCGCGCTATTGTGATGCTTGAAAATGGGGACATTATCCGGCTTGGGTATGATTCGGATATATTCCTCAGTGATTTACGCAGAACGAATATAACGATTATGCAGACATCTGGCGCAAGTTATAGTCGTGTCGCAAAAAACCAGGGCGTTTATCAGATCAAGACAGCGGCTGCGACCATTAAGGCACTTGGGACAGCCTTTGATATTGTCATGACCGATGAATCTGTAGAGGTGAGCGTTGTTGAAAGTAAAGTCGAGGTCACCACAGGAGAAAATAAACATGAAGTCGAAGCGGGTAACACCGCGAAAATTGATACTGAAAATCAGGATGTGAGTGTTACTAAAATTGACACATCAGTATTAACCAATGACTGGTATACATGGAACAAAGAGGAGGATTCAAAGACAACAACTGATTATGGAATACTTGGCGAGTATGCTGGACCTTCACTCGTTATCAATGAACCAATAGACGGTGCAAGTATAGAAGGAGCAACAGTTACTGTTGCAGGGACGGTACATGACGCCGATGCTGTTATAACGGTCAATGGAGAACAGGTACCTAATGACCAGGGATCATTTTCGCATGAACTCTCACTTTCGCCAGGTAAAAATATCATTACAGTGGCAGCAGAAAGCGCAGACGGTAATAAATCAATTCAGGAAATCAAGGTTACTAATAATGTTCCAATAACAGCAACGCCGATTATCCTTACAGCAGAAACAGGAACAGATGGCGTCCATCTTTGGTGGAATGAATCAACAGCCACTAGTTTCCAGTACTACAAATTGGTACGTTCAGAAACTAACGCTGATTTGACGTATCCGGATCAAGGGTATATCGCTGTGCTTGAAAAAGGATCGGAGTCATACACTGACTCGGACGTAAGCGCTGACACGCAATACTACTATCGCGTTTGTGAAGTTATTGATAGTGAGCATATTTTTTGCTCTAACGTTCTCTATATGCAAGGTAAAAATGTCGAGCACAATACCAACGATGATACAATTGAAACCGAAACAGAAAACGGAGACGGTGCAAATTTTGTTGGGATCAAGCTTGAAGGGAAAGCAACAAGTACCGGCATTAAGTTAGAGTGGAGCGTAGAAGGCATCGTAATTGAAAATGGATTTAAGGTCGCAAAAGGCACGGAGGCAAACCCTATTTATCCGGGGAATGACTATAAGTATTTGAGTGATTCATCCGCCCGTGGCTATACATGGGCGTTGACCGACGGGCAAATATATCATTTTCGGGTATGCCAATATAATGGCGATGGTCAGTGTC
>CAZBNI010000059.1:0-5822 GCA_964493105.1 uncultured Gammaproteobacteria bacterium | reverse complement strand
GCGGCAGAAGCGTTAACCTCTGGCCGGGCCTGGAAAAAAATGCAGGAAATTATTAAGGCGCAGGGCGGCAATCCAAATGTTGACTCCGAAGATTTGACGATGGCTGCAATCCGGCACCGATATCATGCACCGCATGGAGGCAAGGTCGTGGGCATTGACGACGAAATGGTTGATAGTCTTGCACGTATTCTTGGCGCTCCACATGAGCAGCTCGCCGGCATCTATATTAATAAACGATTGGGTCAAAAAGTCCGAGAAGGGGAACGACTTTATACGTTATATGCGCAAAATCAGGAACGTATCGAGCTTGCTCTTGCGGCCCTGCAAAAGAAAAAGATATTCCGGATTGAAAAAATGGATGTACATGAAGGCGTGAATGGCTAACCTTCCCTTGACTTGATATTCGTCGTGTGGTACCTATAAGAAGCACTCAATAAAGTAGTGTTTTTTGTTACTTTAGCTCATGGAGTATGAGTATGGTCCAATCCATGACTGTGCTGTTCAACGAAGGCGGCGGTGATACAAATTAGTATCATTCCAAATCCGCGGATAGCATAAGCAAGCGGGTAATTCACATAGGAGGTGGATTACCCAATTTTGCTTTATTGACAAACGTAACATGGAATGTTATATTTCTTATTAGTAATGATTATTGATAATGTTTATATTCACATTATTTATGGCTAAGGTTAAAGCAAAAAAAGTAATTCCAAGAAAACAAAAAAAATATCGTCTTACTAAGCAGCGGGCTGCGATATTGAAGTATCTCCAAGGCGTGAAAACACATCCATCGGCACAGTCAGTATTTAAAGCGCTCCTCAAGTCATTTCCACAGATTAGTTTTGGTACGGTATACCGTAACTTAAATTTTTTGCAGGAGCATGGGTATTGCAAAGAGTTTGTTCTTGGTAAGGTTAGTCGTTTTGACGGAAGAGTTGATTCACATATTCATTTAATCTGTGATCAGTGTCTGAGTATTGTAGATCTTGATGATAAAAAAAGCGTCATCCAGTTGAAAAAATTGGCAAGGCGGGAGCGGTTTCATTATCATTTTGGTAATTTTGAGATTCATGGATTCTGTGCAGCATGCATGAAAAAAATGATAGCGCAAGGAGATATTTTCTGTGAAGCGTGCGGGGATCCGCTCCATCAATTAACAAAACAAGAAGAGAAAGTACGCCAAGAGTGTTTGTTTCTCAAGGAAGGTGAATATATCAAATAATAACTCAATGATTGCACTACAGATAGAAAAACTGCACGTATCAATTGACGGCAAGAAGATTCTCAGAGGAATTGACCTGCAGATGAAGTCTGGCGAGATTCATGCGCTGATGGGTCCCAATGGTTCAGGTAAATCTACGCTTGCGTCTGCATTGATGGGACATCCTCAATTTTCAGTAACGAGCGGTTTGATTCAGATGTTTGGGAAAAGTATAAAAGGTTTTTCTCCGGATCAGAGAGCTCAGGCCGGCTTGTTTCTTTCATTTCAGTATCCTGTTGAAGTGCCGGGACTTTCGGTAGAACATTTTTTGCGGTCTGCCTATAACGCAATACATCCAGGTGATACATTATCACCAGAGGCATTTCGGAGGGTATTGAAACAAAAAGAAAAGCTTTTGAAAATTGATAATGGCATAACGGAACGTTCACTGAATGAAGGTTTTTCAGGCGGTGAAAAAAAGAAATTAGAGATATTGCAGATGGCAATATTACAACCACGAGTAGCAATTCTGGACGAAACAGATTCGGGGCTGGACATCGATGCGTTACGAACAGTAGCACAGGGCGTGAACGCAGTGATGCATCCAAAGATGAGCATCCTTGTTATCACACACTATATTAGAATTTTAAAGTACATACAGCCTGATTTTGTACATGTGATGCATGGTGGTAGAATTATCAAAACCGGCAGAAAAGCATTGGCATCAAAGATCGAACAGCAAGGATATGATTGGCTGAAGAGTGGGTAGGCGAAAGCCCCCACTTTGCCATTTTTTAGGGCTGCGGGCAAGTCCGTCCGCCTCGCTCCCGCCCGCATCGACTTCGTCGATATGAAGTTGGGCAGGTCATAACGCGAGGCGGGCGGGGCTCGCAGTTACTCTTGTTAAATTATTGTCATGACAACAGCACAATTAAAACAATTTAATAAGAAAGTTCAAAAAGAAAAGCCTGATAGGGTTGAGTATTTTTATAAAAGCGGGCGCGGGTTGTCAGATAAAATTATTCAGGAAATTTCTTATCAAAAAAATGAACCTAACTGGATGAGAGACGTCCGGTTGCGTGCGCATCAGACATTTTTGAAAAAAAATATGCAGCGCTGGGGGCCAGATCTTTCGCAGGTTGACTTTCATGATCTTTATTATTATTTGCGTCCAACCAAGAAAGTTGCGGACAAATGGAGTGATGTGCCGACCACGATTCGTAATACATATGATCGTTTGGGGATTCTACAAGCAGAACAGAAACAGCTTATGGGCGTGATGGCTCAGTATGAGAGCGAAGCAGTGTATCATTCAATTCAAGAAAAAATGGAAAAGAGGGGCGTATTATTTACCGACATGGATACTGCACTGAAAAAATACCCTGATTTGATTAGGAAATATTTCGCTACGGTCGTACCGGCGGGCGACAATAAGTTTGCCGCACTCAACGCTGCAGTATGGAGCGGCGGAAGTTTTTTATATGTGCCTTCCGGAGTTCATGTCGAGCTTCCTTTGCAGGCATATTATCGCATTAATGCAGAGCGCGTTGGTCAGTTTGAACGGACGCTCATCATTGCTGAGCCAGGCAGTTATGTGCACTATGTCGAAGGTTGTACGGCACCGCTGTATACATCAAGTTCGCTGCATTCGGCAGTCGTAGAAATTATTGTTCAGAAGGGTGCGCGTGTCCGGTACACAACTGTCCAGAATTGGTCAAAAAATGTATATAACCTGGTTACAAAACGCACATTCGTTCATGAAGAAGGCACTATGGAGTGGGTTGATGGCAATCTCGGTAGCGGGGTCACGATGAAATATCCATCAGTGTATTTACTCGGCAGGAAGGCAAAAGGTGATATTTTGTCAATCGCATTTGCTGGGAAGAATCAAGTATTGGATGCTGGCGCGAAAGCAATTCATGGTGCCCCCGAAACAGCTTCTACGATAATTTCAAAATCCATTGCCCAACAGGGCGGCAGAGCTTCGTATCGCGGGTTAGTAAAAGTACCAAGAGGCATTGTAGGAGCAAAATCGCATGTTGTTTGTGATGCGCTCTTGATGGATAAAAAATCGCGATCAGATACGTATCCAAAAATGGATATTAAAGCACATGACGTGCAGATAAGCCATGAGGCATCAGTTGGTAAAATTGGAGAGGAGCAGCTTTTTTATCTTATGAGTCGGGGGCTTTCTGAGCAGGAGTCGATGAGTTTGATTGTCGCGGGATTCATTGAGCCGATTGCAAAAGAGCTTCCTTTGGAACATGCTGTTGAGCTGAATCGCCTTATTGATTTGGAAATGGAAGGAAATATCGGATGATTATTAAGAAGAAAACAAACAGCACAATCCAGAAGTCAGCTAAGGTCACTGTGAAGGCGGGGGTAGACGCGTCTTTGGTCATACCAAAGAGCGGCATTTATACTATAGACGTTGAACGTAATGCCTCAATACGTATTTTAAGTTTGATAAAAAACAGCAGGAAGCTTGACCAACGGCTTGTGATACGATTGATCGGTACGGGCGCTGATGCAATGGTCGCTGGCGCATTTCATGGTACTGGTGCGGCGCGGCATAATTTTAACGTTACGATGCACCATAAGGCGCGGCATACCAAAGGCAATATTTTTCTTAAAGGGGTGTATGAGGATAATTCTCGCGGATTTTTTGCAGGGCTTATAAAAATTGGTTCCACCGCGACCCATTCAAATTCATACTTTACTGACAATATATTGCTCTTAGATGAATCAATGGCAACGTCAATTCCTACATTGGAAATTGAGACTGACGAAGTCAAAGCATCGCACAGCTCGACTACAGGGACTATTGATGATAACCAGCTTTTTTATCTCACGTCGCGGGGATTGAATAACAAGCAAGCAAAGCGTATGATTATCGATGGGTTTCTGCGACAAGCGCTAAAACTACCGATATAAAAATTATGAAGATTAAAGTATATAAACAAAAAAATAAATTATCATGCGGACCAGCCGCTTTAAGGATGGTAATGGATTTTTATAGTGTCAATAAAAGTGAAAAAGAAATTATCAAGGGGGTAGGAGGAATCAAGGGCTATGGAGTGCGAACAACTGATTTAGCTACCTATGCGCGTCGTTTAGGTTTTAAAGTAAAATATTATTCCTTTAATAAAAAGTTGACTAAGGATAGAGCAGAGTTTAAAAAACCAAACCCTGAGTTAATCAAATTATTTTTAAAAAAGAGAATACCTATCATTTTAGCCGTTAATTCAAAAGTTTTATATAATAATTTTAAACAGAGCATCAAAGGACATTTTATAGTAATTATTAAATACCAAGCAGGTGTTTATACATATAATGATCCACGTGATGGCAGGCAACATACGATCAAAGAGAATGACCTGCTATTTACTTGGTATAATAATGTATTACACTCAGGTGCTTATTTGTTAGCCATATGGATCCACGAAAAATAAAAAAAGACTTTCCGATTTTTCAGAAAAATCCAGGGTTAGTATTCCTTGACTCTGGCGCAAGTTCTCAAAAACCCCAGGCTGTCATTGATACAGTTAAGTGCTGTTATGAGCAATATTATGCGAATGTGCATCGGGGGATTTATCAACTTTCAGAAAAAGTATCCGAAGAATACGAATGGGTACGGGAGAAAGTACGGGACTTCATCGGCGCAAGGTCAACAAGTGAAATAATATTTACGCGAAACACCACCGAGAGTATAAATCTGGTTGCTTATACATGGGGGAGGACAAATATTAATAAGGGCGATGAGATTATATTAAGCGAAATGGAGCATCATGCAAATATCGTCCCATGGCAGCAACTTGCAAAAGAACAGGGCGCAGTTATTCATTACGCCCCACTTACTTCCGAAGGAAGATTGGATCAGGATGCATTTGTACAACTTTTATCTGATAAGACACGGCTACTGGCAGTTACCCATATGTCGAATGTCCTTGGCACGATTAATCCTATGAAGAAAATGATCAAGACAGTACGTGAACAGACCGATGCTGTTGTTTTGGTGGATGGAGCCCAGAGCGTTCCACATTTTCGCGTGCATGTTGCTGATCTTGATGCTGATTTTTATGTATTTTCAGCACATAAAATGCTTGGACCGGCAGGTGTAGGCGTGTTGTACGGCAAAGAGGTTCTCTTGGAGAAAATGCAGCCTTTTTTAACAGGAGGCGATATGATTTCACGGGTTACGTTTGACCATGCGCAGTGGAATGATTTACCTTGGAAATTCGAGGCAGGAACGCCAAATATTGCAGGCGTTATCGGTTTTGGAGCGGCATTGGATTATTTGGATGGTATTGGCATGGATGCTGTTTTCGATCATGAAGAAATGTTGACCCACAAAGCATTGAACGCACTGCAACAAATTGAAGGACTAACTATTTACGGACCGCAGGATATTCATGAACGGGGAGGCGCTATCTCATTTACTATTGGTGATGTGCATCCTCACGATATGGCATCAATTTTCGATGAGCAAGGGATTGCAATACGTGCCGGCAACCACTGTGCACAGCCACTTCATGAAAAACTCGGAGTGCCGGCGACAGCGCGAGCGAGTTTTTATATTTATAATACCGTCAATAGTAGTAACATAAACTCCATTTCGATT
>CAZBNI010000058.1:0-5874 GCA_964493105.1 uncultured Gammaproteobacteria bacterium | reverse complement strand
TTATTCAAACTGGATGCCTGAATTGTAGTGCCCGCGCCGATAGTAACCGCACTGCTAACATTTACGGTTGGGTCACTTGTATTCAGCTGAAGAGTTAAACCACCGCTGGTTCTGGTAGTCTTAAGACCGCCATTAAAAGTAATAGTGCCGCTAGGGGCAGTAACAGTACGTGCCGAGGCATTGGAATTATATGCTTCCACTTCACCACTATAAGTACGAGCGTCAAAAGTACCTGAATTAATATTACCTCCGCTTGCATCATATCGGACCTTACTGCTCAAAGTGGAAATCGTTGTACCCGCGCCACCGGAAGTATTAATAAATCGTAAAATGCCGGCACCGCTGATGGTACCCGTGCCAGCCACATTACCACTGCCAGTATTCGATAAAATTCTTCCGGAACTGATAGAAAGCGTGCCGCTGGACACGGTTAATATTCCAGACGCAGTCAAATCAGATGTCTGGAGCGTTACCGTACCAGCACCGCTCTTTGTGAAATTATTCAGTGTTTTATTGCCACCAGTTATCGTCTTGGATGAACCATCCATCTCCAATGTATGCCCAGAAGTAGACGTCCAACTATCACAATTGGTTAAATCAACATTACCGCTAACAGTCCAAGTACCGGTACCCGTAACCACTGTGTTGGTTGAAGCGCCGGCTGTGCAGGAAAAATCATTTCCTACCTCAAGTGAGGCATTATTTGCCGTACCTGAAACAATAAAGCTATTAGTGCCGTCCCCGATCGTTAAATCATTAGTAGTATAAGTCGTGCCGGCCAATAATGTATAAGTTGGCGTCGAACCGCCCGACGGTCGGAGCTGTAAATTATAATAATAGTCTGTTGATTCATTCGTGGTTACGGTAATGTCCGTGTCTGCGGTACCGGTATATTGGAAAGTCGAGGTACTGCCCTCTAATTTTCCCTCATTTAAAAATGGCCTGCTGGCACCCGTACCAGATCCGGACAAAACCCATGTTTTCTGACCGGCATTAAGCGTGTGATATTTACTACCGCCTGATTCACAGGTCTCTGTCGACAAAACACCATTAATAATCATCTGACCGCTGCCAGTGGCACTGGCTGTCTTGTCGTCACATGTATCAGCTGCGTTATTATAAAACTTCAAATTGTTGAAGGTCCAATCAACATCACTTCCGATATTACCGCTTTCTTTCATAATTACCTCCCCCCCTGTCATACTAACAGTACCGCTACCAGTTAAATTAGCGCCTTCAATCGTTAAATCGCTGGAGCCAGTCAACGTTGAAGTTTCACTAGCAGTGACGTCATTTTCTACTGTCAAGGTATCGTTCAACGTAATCGTCCCGCTGCCAGAAGTAATTAAATTATACAGAAGATTCCCGCTGGCTGTTATTGATCCTGGCGAACCCTGCATAATAACATCTGAAGTGCCCGGATCAACATTGCCGCCCGTCATATCCAAATTATGGTTAATATAAACGTCTGATTCCGAAAAATCCGTTGTACCGCTTGTTATATTCAAATCATAAAAAACATCCTCAACTCCGGTTATCAATTGTTTAGCATCTCCATCCATAATAAACTGACCACCTGTGCTGGCAATAAACCATGCTGTTTCCTGTAAAGTTCCTGCCAATTTTGCATTGCCACTTACTGTCCAAGTACCGGAACCAGCATTAACCGTAATATCATGTGACGTACCAGAAGACAACCAAAAATCGCCGCCAATGCTAACATCAGGATTGTATGTATCAGCTGAAAGAGTAAGTAAAAACCCTCCAGTCGGTTTTGTTAACTTCAATTGTCCTGACACGCTTATGCTCTGGGAAGATCCGGTGCCCATAATAAATTCGCGCGACGCTATGGCACCCGAGGCGTCAATATCCACATTACCGCCAAAATTCCTGCCAGCTGTTGATTGAACACCCGCATACGTCATATCAAATAATACATTAGCTGAGATTATCCCACCGGTTGGAAAAACACAGGTCGACTGGTATTCTAAAGTGCCAGCCCCGGAAATAGTACCAGCCCAAATCAGCGTACCATTGCTATCCAAAGTAACCGTACCGCCATTTATTGAAAGTATGTCACTCCCCGTTACATTAAGCGTATCATCTACGGTAACACTATTCTGTACAGTTGTGGTGGCATTGCCATCAATAGTGAGATTTTCGAAATCCCAGCTTGTGCTGGTCCCTAGGTTGCCGGAACTTGCCATAGTCACTGTGCCGCCGGTCATATCTACATCGCCTGCGCCAGTAAAATCTCCTCCTTCAATAGTAATACTGCCAGTGCCACTTATGTTGGCGCCGCTGGCTACCGTTATATCCCTAACCGTATTCCCGGTGCCGCTTATATAAAAATTCGCACCTGAATCAATGATAATATCCCTATTTATATCAGTACTGCTGGTATCTATATAAGCCGTAGCATTATCATCAACATGAAAATCTCCGCCCGTTGCGCTGGTTGTTATCCGGCCGCCCGGATCATAGGTATCGCCGGTCCAAACATGCAGCTCAAATCCGGAATTAACAGTTAGATTATTGGTTGCGACATTATATTTAATATCGTCATCCCCGCCATCACCGGTACTTAAGTTAGCGTTGGTAATAGAAGAACCGACATCATCACGTACAACTACTGCATTTTGATAAATAGCCACATTACTAATGTTATTTCCAGAAGATTTTAATACCGTGGTTCCTTCTTCGGTTTCATTATCCAAATAAACCGTAATAATATCATTCGCCGATAACATCACATTATTAATAGACCAGGCGCCGGTACTGTCAGTAATTTCATCGGTACAAGCGCCTCCGCCGCAGGCAGTGGCCGCTCCATCAACAAGCAAAGTAACTGTTTTATTAACCGAACTGCCGTCAATAGGCGTCGACTCATTTTCTTGATAAGCTATGCCGCTGATATCAACTTCAAAATACCAATTAAGGTTATTGCCCGAATTAACACTACTAGACGCCGATACGCCGCCAGTAGTACTAGTAGCATTTGAATCTTTTACATCCACGTAACTGGCGGTCTGGGCACCATTCAAACACCCCAAAGCCCACTGGTTACCATCGGAAGTGCTGCGTAAAGTAACCAAGTTGCCCGGACTGCCAGTTACATTAAAGGTTCCATTTTCAATTACTAATGCATCCCCTTGGCCTATATTAACTGACGTACCGCCCTGAATAATAATAAAATCGCCAAACAGTTCGGTGGTTCCGTTGCCATTAAGAGTGACCACATTGCTGGTATTAGTAATTTTTAAATCAGCAAATGCGCCGGGTACACCATTAAAATCTCCGGTGAAATTTTGGGCGGAAGAACCGCCAATTACAGTCCGACCATTATTGTGGTAAAAATTTCCGTTATTGGTAAAATTTCCCTTCAATACAAACGCTGTGTCAGTAGTCAAACTGGGTGCTTGCAAAGTTGCGCTAGAACCCAGAGTTAAATTTCCACCGATTGTGGTAGTCGGATCATTGGTATTCAAATCAAAAGACAAAGCACCGCTGGTGGTGGAAACATCCAAATTACCCTCAATGTTAAGCGTACCAGCATCACCTGTCACTGACCTGGAAGAAGCACTGCTATTATAAACTTCCACGTTACCGCTGTAAGTACGGTCAGTCAAAGTCGTGGTATTTCCGTTAGTGGCGTCATACCTGATTATGGCGTTAGTCGTGCCTCCTGAAGGAAAAGAATTGCTGGTATCCACCACAAACCGGCCACTACCGCTGACAGTGCCTGAAAACAAATTTTGGCTTCCTGTCCAGTTAAAATTCCGACCAGCATCCAAAGACAAAGTATTAAACGCTCCCAATCGTAAATTACCGCCAACCGTAATATCAGAATCAGACAAGGTGACTGTTTGCGACGAACCGGCTGCCATTTCTAAGCTATAAATTGTTTGTCCGCCGCCGGAAATCGTGCCGGTTTGTTCCATAGAAATCGTGCCGGTTCCTTCGGTCAGGTCAGCTAAACTGGAACTCAGCGTCATATCGCCATAAACTGAAAATCCAGCACTGATATCATACGTCGGGGTTCCCGCTGAAGGATCCAGTGTAATATTATGATAATTTATATCAGTAACGGTTGTACTGCCGGCTCCGGAATATAAAAATGTTGAATCTTCCGTGCTATAGTTAACTAAAGTAAGCGCTGTAATCGGAGTTCCCGTGTTTGTTAGTTCCCAAGTCTTAGGCCCATCCGATGCCGCAGAGAGTGTTCGGACGCAGACGCAACCCTCGCCACAAACGCCAATATACCTATCCAAAGTATTGGTAATTTTAATATCACCGCTTCCACTAGCTGTTGTTTGGCGATTTTCATCAACACACGCTCCACTCCAACCTAAATAAAGGTCATAAAAAGTCCACGTACTGCCGTTACCGCCAAAATTGCCGTCATTCTGAAGGGTAGTGGTGCCGCCTGTCATGGTAACCACGCCAGTACCTGTTAAATTTCCTCCGATTGTAAAATTATTGGAACCAGTAACCGTGCCATTAGTTACGGTACAATTATTTGAAATATTGGTAGTGCTGGCACTTAAAGTCCACTGCCCTCCTGAACCGTTAAACACAGCGTTATACAGGGAAGCTGTGCCTACATTTACCGTCTCCGTTGTCGTAGAGGTAAAATTAATTGTTTCTGTTGATTTATTGAAATTACCGCTGGCATCGGTCCACGAACCAGACACGTTAAAAGTACCGGCTCCGCCTGAAGTTAAAGTTCCGCTTACAGTCACATTATGCGCGGTCAGAGTCTCTGATCCGCCGATTGTTAAAGTCTCGCCAGATAAAATATCAATGGTATCGTTGGCATAAGCACTGCTGGCATCAACCGTTAAAACACCGGCGTTAGCGGTGTGCATAATATCTTCGTCATTGTTATTGTCATATAAGCCAAGATTGGTAACAGTCAAACTCTGATTATCAACACTGCCGACAGACAACACATTGGAATTCAATACTAGTCCTGTTGAATCACCGGATCCATCGTACTTGGTAACTGCTGTTGATTCATTGGTTGTCGCTCCGTTTATAAAAGCGGTGATAATATCGCCTGAACTCACGCTTCCGTCGGTCGAGACCGACCAACTACCGCCGGAAATGGTACCACTGTCAGCCTGCAAGGTACTGTTAACGGCGATTTTTACCGTACCCGTGGTATTTGAGGTTCCGGAAACCACGATACTGAGATCAGGAGGCTGGCAAGTACCTCCCGTACATTCTAAACCAGTATCACAATTCAAATCCACGCAACAGCTCTGGCCTTCGGTCCTCGAACCATCAGCAAAACACGAATTGGCGCAGCAGTGTCCGTTGGCGCTATATCCGTCAGCTCCGCTTGTATCGCATTCATCAGTAGTAGTGGAACTGCAACCGGCCGTTAAGGTACCGGCATTGTCATACAACGCGCCAGTGGTGCACCCGCCAGTGGTGCAGGTGCCGTCGGCCGAGTAGTCGCCGCCGGAGGTAATTGTAGCATCACAGCCTTTAGGGCTTGCAGTGCTTGTTCCGCATGTCGCGCAGCCATCAAGCACATACTTCCAAGTACCCCCCTCATAACAAATATATCCAGTAGTCTGGCAGGTTGCACCAGTTGTGGTTGCGCACATGCCGTCTTGGGAAAAACTTCCGCTATTAGAACTATCACACCTCTTGCCAGCATGGCTTCCGCCATTAATACAGTTGCCATAATACTGTGTGCCATCTAAAGTAATATCAGAATTATCGCAAGAGCTGCCATAAACGCAAAGCCCCAAGTCAGGAGCGCCCCAGCCATCACTAACATCATTATCACACATATCCTGATCACTACTACTCCCATCACTACAGCCTGCCTTCAATGTTCCCTCATCATTATACACACTTCCA
>CAZBNI010000057.1:0-5891 GCA_964493105.1 uncultured Gammaproteobacteria bacterium | reverse complement strand
ATATCTTCATGCAAATTATCAGCCTGCGTACCAATCGTAATATCGACCATTTTATGATATAATGTCTGATCATATTCATAGGTGAAGGTAGGATCGAGTCCGGCAATATAATAATTATCAGAATTATAATAAAACAAAATCGGAAATTCATCCCAACTAGAATGAAATACTATATCACCCGGCTCGCTCTCTTCCTGCAGCCACTCGGCTGCCGCTTTAAACCGATCCAGCGGTATACCATTCTGAAAATCCCGATAAGTGCCGTGAAAATCTTTGCCAATCAAGGCGGGAAAGGTTACCAAAAAATAAACACCAAGAATTGTAGCAACAATGCGGTTATTTGAATAAAAACGTTTAATGGTCTCCCACACTGTCTGCCAACTATAGATGCCAGCCAACTGATTAATCGCAAAGGCCTCAAACAGTATTGCAAAAGGGACATAGTATTCGACATAGCGTCTTGATTTCAAGGTAAACGCGAAAAAGAAAATAAAAATCAGAAAAAGTGTAATCGACTTCTTCGTAATGCGTTTATGATGTGCGATAAAGAGATACAACGCGATCAGTAATACAATCGTCACCACCGCGGTACCAGCCGCTAAATCAGCAAATTTATACGGATACCACTCATTGCCGACCGAAATAATACTTTGATAATTAACAACACCTATCTTGATGAGTTGGTTCCAATAAAAAATAAGATTATTAGGAAAATGTGGATTGATAATAAGCCCTGAAACTACCCCGGCAATAGAAATAAAAAATAACTTCAATTCCCTGCTATGTCCCATAATAACGGAAAATGGCCGGTGAGATAAACCGCGCAGCCAGTCATATACAATGCTCACCAATGCATAAAGTCCCGCAAAAATAACGATCAAAATAAATCCGCCATACGCCCACACATAAAAAAACGATAGTACAAAGAGAAGCCGATACCGATACTGAAAAATTAAATGGATACCGAGCAATAAAAAAATGATCGAAACCGCTGGCGCCTTTATCAAGTTAATTCGAAACATAAAGGGCATGGTCACCATTAAAATGGACGCGTATAAAAATGCAAACTTCACCTGATAGCGCCGCAACATCCAATAAAAAAGAACTATAAGAGCAGTTGTCAGAATAACATTTGCAAACTTAGCTCCAACCAATGGATCAAAAAGATACACAAAAGGCGTTAAAAAAACATGATACAAAAAATGCTGGTCAATATAACTATCGTTAAGCACACTCACCTGTAACCATGGAAAACTCTGCAATACACCCTCCTGCGGTATCATCATCGAAATCTTGGCATGATAAAATGAGTCTGGATCAGGAAATGTAGGAAGTGCCTGAAAAGCTGTTGCAATCCCAACGGCCAAAAAAATAATGATTACATAGGCAACTGCCCACCAATATTTTATAAAAAAGGTTTGTGCGTTACGGTACCACGGCATATATATAGTATACCAGTTTTTATACTGTTTTTCTTGAAAGAAAAAGTTTCCGCCAAGCACGGTGGCGGAAACTTTTTTTCAACTCTTCACAACTACTGAGCAAGTTGCTTTTTGAAATAATCAACATAGGGAATGGGGGCGGGATCAATACCATACAACATCGACATATAAAAATTCATATAGCTGCCAAATACAAGGAGTTCAAAAACTTGGTGAAGTTTTGTTGCCCCGGTCGCAGTATATGTCGAATGATGTATTGAATTTTTTGATAATACTTTTTTTGTAATCACAAAACGCTTTTGAACTTTCTTAAGGTATTTTGAAGATTCGATGCATAGAAAATGCAGCTGCTTTTTATTTGTTACGGGAAATCTCATCCCCTCCATCAGATGATGGTTCAACTCTGGAACGACAAAATACATTGAAAACACTTTGCTGTTCTCATTAATTTGATTTGCCAAAACATGCGCATTTTGCGTTAAATGGCCGGCGCCGATAATTATCGGGATTTTACCATACAATTTCTGAGCGATTTTCTTTGCTTCATTTTTTCGAAAAGGGACTTTTATACCAAACTTCCGATGAAGTCCCACCACATTGTCAATTACCTTTTTCATTTCATTATTACCCACCTTCAGCAGGCCATCTCTCTTGAGCATTGCCAGCTGTCCTGCAATCGAATACCCGAGTCCCATTCGCGGCTGATTGGACGGATTAAATTGAGGTTTAAAAATATATGCGGGCACGCGGTAGTGTTTCGCATAGTGCGCAATTGTTCCCCCTGCACCAATCAATAAAATTTTCGCCCTTCGCTTGCGAGCAGCATGAAAGGTTGAAACTGGCTCCTCAGTCGTACCAGAATAGCTCGAAATGATATAGAGCGTCCGCGAATCAACAAAACCTGGAAGCACATAACTATTAATCACTTTAATCGGCACGCTCAATTTCTCGCCATACAGAGCCTCTATAATATGCCCGCCGAGCGCCGAGCCGCCCATTCCATTTATCAAAATAGTATCAATCTTTCGGTAACTTTTTGGAATAACTATCTTCGTTGCCTCGTCCCATGCCTGACGAAATTGCAAACCAAGTGATTCAATTGAACTTGCTATACCCGATCGATCAAGCCGTGTAATGCGTTTTTTGTCATCAAGCTTGTGCATAATGATTTTTGTATTATTACTCATCGCTAATTTTTATTATACTTGCTTTTTCTCGATAACTCAAATTGATTTTTTGGTCAAAATATGCTATAATTTTACTTGTACTCTAAAATTTTTGCTCATGTCAGGACATTCTAAGTGGTCACAAATAAAACGGCAAAAAGCAGTTACTGACGGCAAACGCAGTAACCTTTTTACTAAACTCGGTAACACAATCGCAGTGGCTGTCAAAGAAGGGGGCAAAGACCCCGACTCAAACTTTCGACTTCGAATGGCTATTGACAAAGCAAAAGCCTCAAATATGCCGAATGATAACATAAAACGGGCAATTAAACGGGGCGCTGGTGAAATTGAGGGAGTAATAATTGAAAAAGTAGTATACGAGGGTTTTGGTCCTGCAGGAGTGGCAATTATCATAGAAGCAACAACTGACAATAAAAACCGAACTGCTGCCGCGATTCGAAATATTTTGACTAAACACGGTGGTAATCTTGGTGGCAATGGTAGCGTTGCATGGATGTTCGATAAAAAAGGCGTACTCCGCGTTGCAAATGAAGATGTCGTCGACAAGGATGCCCTTGAATTATCGCTCATCGATGCTGGCGCCGATGAAATTATTACCGAAGATGAGGGCATGCTTATTTATGCTCCGGCACAACAGTTGCCTGCTTTTAAAAAAACCCTGGGGAAACAAAACATTACGCCAGCATCTGCAGAAACTGAGTTAGTTCCACAAAATAAAATCATTATAAAAAATACAACAGACCAAAAAAAATTAGAAAAGATATTTGACGAGCTCGAAAACGATGACGATGTCAGTAACTACTTCACCAATGCCGACGTCTAAAAAAACAAAAATAATTCTTGGCATTGATCCCGGATACGCAATAACTGGTTTTGGCGTGCTCCGCTATGAAAAAAATGCCTGCGCCGTTCTCACCTACGGCGTCATCACTTCTTCTCCAAAAGAACGCTTTAGCAAAAGGCTTGAGCGAATTCATGTCGAACTGCAAAAAACTATCCGCAAATACAAACCAGACATTATTGCAATTGAAAAACTTTTTTTTGCAAAAAATACAAAAACGGCACTTCAGGTCGGCGAAGCGCGTGGTATAGCAATACTCGCCGCAGAACAAAATAAAAAAACTATCAAAGAATTCACGCCGCTCCAGATAAAGCAAGCTCTCACGGGATATGGATTTGCCTCAAAGAACCAAATACAAAAAATGGTGCAACGAATTCTCAAGCTCAAATCATCACCAAAGCCAGACGATGCCGCAGACGCACTCGCTGTTGCGCTGTGCTGCGGCCAAACAAAAACTTTTTTTAACAGCCTATGACAAAAACAAGACAACTACGAATCGCCAGCATTGCTTCAGAAGTAGCCCCTTTTTCCAAAACAGGCGGCTTGGCTGACGTCGCGATTGCGCTGCCGACAGCGTTGTCAAAAATCGGCCATAAAGTGTCGATTATTACCCCTTACTACGGCTTTATCAAACAGCAGGATCTAAAGCTCAAAGACGTCGATACAAAAACCTCCGTAACAATCGAAAAAATTAAATATTCAATAACCATCAAACGGCTGATTCTCAATGAAAATCTCCGTGTCTATTTTATTCACTGCAACCGACTCTTTGGAAGGCGATCCAAAATATACGGCTACCCGGATGATAATTTGCGATTTTTGGTTTTTAATATTGCGGCATTAAAATTTTTGGAGATGCTCACTCCCAGACGAAACATCATCCATTGTCATGATTGGCAGACAGGTTTAATTCCAGGCCTGTTGCTCCGCTACCCTCAAAGATACCCCGCCAGTAAAAATGCTGCAACCGTATTTACTATTCACAATCTCACCTTTCAATCAGCAAATAACTGGTGGGGGGTTAAACAAAAAGATCTTGATGACGGCAAAGACGACCCCGTGCAAAGAATTGGCAAAACAAAATATCTAAACTTTACTCAACGAGGAATTCTGTATGCCGATGCAATCAACACTGTTAGCGAACGCTACTCCGAAGAAATTACAACGCCAGAATTCGGACAAGGGCTCGATAAATTACTACGTTCCCGAAAAAAATATCTGTACGGCATCATTAATGGCATTGACTACTCAGTTAACAATCCCGCATTTGATAATAATATAGCTTTTAAATATGACTGGAACAGTTTACGCCGTAAGAAAAAAAATAAACTCGAACTTCAAAAAATCGTCGGTTTGGAAAAAAATCCCGACATCCCCTTGATTGGTGTTGTTAATAGGTTAGCAGAACAAAAAGGGTTTAATCTCATTATGGAATCAATCGAAGTTTTGATGCGACAAAAACTTCAAATTGTTATTGTTGGCAGCGGTTTTAAAGAGTATATCCTCTTCTTTAAAAAATATGCAAAAAAATTTCCAAAAAAATTAGGAATCTATACTCCGTTTACTGAAGCTATGGAATCAAAAGTGTACGCCGGATCAGATATGTTTCTTATGCCCTCTCGATTTGAACCATGCGGCATTTCCCAGTTAAAAAGCTTGCGGTATGGCTCTATTCCAATCGTTCATGAAACCGGTGGTTTATCAGATACCATCACCAACTATAATCCCAAAACAAGAAAAGGTAATGGCTTTGTATTTAAACATTTTGGACGCGAAGAGTTTCTTATTGCGCTTGCGCGCGCGCTTGAAAACTATCAGTATACGCAAGCATGGGAAACATTAATATGGAAAGCCATGCAACAAACCTACTCATGGGAACTACCGGCAAAGAAATACGTCAAACTATACGCAATCGCACAAAAAAATAAAAGTACAAAACAATAAATGCTCTGGGCTAATTTTTTCCACATCTACCAGCCGCCAAACTGGGATAAACGCATTATTAAAAAAGTAACAAACGAAAGTTACCGGCCTTTTGTCACAATTCTGAAAAAAAACCCTTCAATCAAAGTTACGCTCAATATCTCAGGATCCTTGACCGAACAATTACACCAGCAGGGCTATCGTGATATTATCCGAGACCTCAATGTCCTTGTTCAAAAAAAACAGGTTGAGTTTACTGGCTCAGCGCTCTATCACCCGATTCTTCCGCTTTTGCCAAAAAAAGAAATTATTAGACAAATAAAGCTTAACACACAGCTCAATCAACGGTATTTTGGCAGAACGTACAATCCAAAAGGGTTTTTTCCACCTGAGATGGCCTATTGCAACAAACTAAACAAAATTGTAGAATCACTCGGCTTTAAATGGCTTATTATTGATGAAATCGCCGCGTATGGAACACTTAATACTTTACGATTT
>CAZBNI010000056.1:0-5977 GCA_964493105.1 uncultured Gammaproteobacteria bacterium | reverse complement strand
TGTATAGTTTAGTTTCGACAAGATATATATCACCTGCGTTATCAATACCGACGGCATCAATTGGTCCGCTAGCCGTGGTAAACTCGCGGGCTACTATTAGTAATTTTATGTCATCCCGAATATCATATATTGGAACGCTTTCCGGATTTTTTAAAATGTATTCTTGAAGAGAGTCTTCTTGCGGGAATGAGGAGGGATCTACTTTTTCCGTCTTTTTTCCGTCGTGAGTTATTATTAATGTCATATATGGGATGGGATTTAATATTTATTACCGATGGACACACAAAGCTCCCCGTCGGCTAGCAACCTTTCGGCTACCCACACCTCTTTCGAGATATGACCCTTCGCAGAGTCGCTGAACACGGGGTTCAGTATTTTCCAAGGGTTTTGAATGCCATGCCGTACTCAGTGTGCGGTTTAGGCGATAATAAATGTTAATGTATCTGTATTTTATCCTGTATTAAGGCCTTTTGCAAGGTAAATTTTCTTTTTTTTACCCCTTAATACAGTTCAAACGATGCCACATACGGCTAGCATGTCCAGTTGTTAAACTGTTGGTAACTAATGTTTCCCCCAAATTTATAAATTACCCCATAAGTCTCCTCCATGTGCCGGGCCGTACCAAAAAACCATCGTCTTATTCAAGAAGACAGGGGTTGCTTTTTATTATTTAAAACAATGTTTGATTATTGCTTCCCTCCGGAAGCAGTTCCCACTGGGACGTATCAAGCTTGACCTTTTGCAATTGCCCGCGCTGCTCAAACACCACATAACCGTTTTGAAAAGCAAAATCATACAGCTCCTTGGTAATACGAACGTCATCCTGGCAGTACTTTTTGATTTTCTCAATCTCTCCACGTTGCCACCAGATTACCGCGTCAAGGCCATTACCGCTTTTTTCGGCACCCAGTGTACCAGCCGTAACTTTGTTGAGCGACACGCGCCGGCCTGATGACTTTTTGATTTCCCCAAGAAGATCGATTGTCTTTTTCTTACTTAAACTTCCCTGATAATACTTGTCTAAAATAGGGATGTCAAAATAATCCAAATTATAGCCGATTAGTATGTCGGCCTGTTCAAGCACTGGCCACAATTTTGGAAGATCATGTTCCATAAATGACGTGTACTGATCTGCTGTATAGTCATACACCACAAGCAAAGATAAATCTAAGTTAACCGGATTAGCGCTCTGCACATCCTGAAAGGTATTTTTTGTTTCAATGTCTAATACAATTTTTTGCATATGTACTGTATATTGTTGCGTATAATTCCAGTGATGTCAAAATATCTGGAGCGATTTTTGTTTGATTATTAGATGAAAAAGACGTAAGATTAGAATACAAATACTCCAAACACAAGCCGCTAATTAGTAAATAGTACTCCTATGCCGCACACAAAAATGGGAAAATGGTCCGTTAGCCTGATCAGTGCTTTTTTTGTTTTGATGTTAATATTCTATGGCTTTATCATAGCTGGCCAAAGGGGCGGAGAAGCCTTTTTTAGTAATCTAACGCTGACTATTCCCATACTGCTGGCTGGAGCTTGCGGCATTGCCGCGTTCGTAACCGGACTGATAGCAATAATAAAATACCGGGAACGCTCGGCACTCACCTATGCAGCTGTTGTCATCGGCGCTCTGGTCACATTATGGACTGCTGCGGAGATTATCTTCCCGCATTAAACAACCCAACTCCTAATAACTATTACATAAATAATATGGAAGACCAACAACAAGAGCAACCAACACAAGGGAAAAAATCGAACAAAGCAATACTACTTATTGTAATCGCGGTTATTGTGGTATTGGGCGCGACGTTAGGTATTTATTTGTTTACAAAGAGTGAAAATGAAAACACCAATACTGCCGCCAATACAAACACCGCCACGACAACAAACACTAATGCGCTAGACGATACTACTTTTGTTGACAGCCTACAAGTCCCTGAGGCTCAAGCCGCTACTTTCGCGACATACGAACCAATAAGCGTTGACTACACGCCCAATGTACCACAATTTGAAGTGGCGTCCGATTTCTCCAACGTCCATAATAGAGAACAGTTGTCTCATCTGCTCTCACAGACAGAAGCGCAAAAGCTCTTTCAGTCAAATGGTTTTTTGGTACGGCCCGGCTACAGTGATGAATTTTATTCCCTGTACGAAAGGCATCGGTACGATTATACTCCTAGCTTTATAACAGTAGACTCGCTGCTTCACAACTACCACCTGCTCTTTGACTATCTCTTAAAGAGCGCCGAAGAAGACTTTCTTATCGACACATTGAAAAAATTAAATGCCTCAATGCTGGCAGTTTCATTGGAACAATATGATGAGCTAAAAAATACCGACTGGGAAAACGCTGCCCGCCGCAATGTAGCCTTTTTCACGGTAGCAAGCGTGTTATTGGATGACAGCGTTGCTATTCCTGATATTGTAAAAAATGAAGTGCAGCAGGAACTTGATTTAATTGGTGAAAAAGCCGGAGTTAGGGATGCCATTATCATAAATATGGGAGAAGAAGCAGAAATCCAACTGCCAACACCGCAGGGCGTACTATCGGTGGGATTGCTCAAAGAAGATTATTCCCAATACATACCGCGCGGGCACTATGACCGGACTGATGAACTGTCCGCATATTTCAAATCAATGATGTGGCTTGGCCGAATGACATTCCGTCTAAAAAATACAGATGAAACCGCGTCAGCCGCGCTTATTACATTGGCACTGATGGATACCAACCGCTCTACTCTGTGGAATGCAATATATGAGCCAACTAACTTTTTTGTCGGAAAAAGCGATGATATTACTTACTACGACCTGAAAACTCTGCTCACTGACGCCTATGGTGAAAATATTACCGCTTCGCAATTAGCAAGCAATACTGACGCTTTTGATACGTTTTATGAATCGACTGACCAGCTGGATCCGCCGGAAATCAATTCTATTCCGATATTCCAATCCGACATTGAACAAGATCGCGAAAAAGAAATAAAAGGCTTCCGCTTCATGGGCCAGCGCTTTACAGTTGATGCGTCAATAATGCAGCGCCTAGTCTGCCGTGACGTCGGTAATAAACAAGGCACCATGGACTGTGGCGGTACCATTGCGGATTCCCGCATGCTGCCAAAAGGCCTGGATATTACCGCAGCCATGGGTTCTGATGAAGCGTATGAAATTTTGGATGGCTACGGAGAAACTGAATACGAGCGTTACCCGGAAAACATGGAGCTGCTTCAGGAATATATCGAAGGTCTTGATACGTCCATATGGACACAAAACTTATACTGGGGCTGGATATACTCGCTAAAACCGCTCACAGCTACAGTTGGCGAAGGTTATCCTGCATTCATGCAAAATGATGCATGGGCACGAAAAGACCTGAATTCATATCTCGGTAGCTGGGCTGAATTAAAACACGATACCATTTTATACGCAAAACAAGTGTACGCAGAACTGGGCGGTGGCCCTCCCCCAGTATATGATGACAAGGGATATGTCGAACCGCGACCGGAAATTTTCGCTCGCCTTGCCGCGATAACAAAAATGACGAAAGATGGACTTGCTATTCGGGAATTAATCAGCGACAGTATGAAAGAAAGCCTCGACACAATGGAAGAGCTTGCCTTGTCACTAAAAACTATAGCAGAAAAAGAGCTTAATAATGAATCACGCACTGACGAAGAATATGAATTGATACGCTCATACGGCGGACAGCTCGAACATTTTTGGCTGGAAGTTAATAAAGACGACATGGAGGCGAGTGGTCAGAATCAAACTCAGTATCTGAACGCCAATCCGGCGGCTCTGGTAGCGGACGTAGCTACAGATCCAAATGGTACGGTGCTGGAAGAAGCAACCGGAAAAATTGATACGATTTACGTTTTGGTTGAAGTAGAAGGAGTCGTTAAGATTGCCCAAGGAGGCGTTTATTCGTACTATGAGTTCCCATGGGCATTATCCGATCGCCTGACCGATAAAAAATGGCGGGAACTGCTTACTTCTGATGATGTTCCGGATAGGCCTGACTGGACAGACAGCTTTTTATTCACTCAATAGAATGAATGTTTGTAAAAATCTATATAACATCCTCGGTATTTTTGCTTGCACTGGTAGTCATACTATCGGCCACCGGGCAAACTAGTGCTGATTCTGTGGAGCTGTCGCCATTCCAGCAGTTTTTGAAACACAAATCTCCGAACGCACAAATTGAACAAGCTGATCTAACATCGGACAGCACTCCCGAAAACTACTCCCTGGTAAATGGAATTTTGACAATCACGCAGCACGCACAAGAACTCTGGGCATCTTCCCCTGACTGGTGGATTGATTCATTTGATATCGCGGATGCAACTCATAACGGAAAGATAAATCTCGTTTTGTCCTTGTGGAAATCGGGAAATTACGGCCCATCAAATCCGTTCTGGATTCAAGAAAACGATCCGAGCGTGAAAAACCATCTTTTTGTCATGGAGTACAATAATGATGCCTTCGCTCAAGTCTGGGGCTCTTCAAATCTTAGCGTTCCAAATTGCGAATTTTCTTTTTCAGACATTGATAATGACGGAAAACAGGAGCTGGTTGTAATCGAGGGAGAATATACTGAAGATTTTTCCTGCACAGGGAAATACCGCGCAATATGGAAATGGAATGAATGGGGGTTTTATAATGAGTCAAGAAGCGACTTACACTCTTAATAATTGATAATAAATAGTATGGAAAACCAACAACAAGAACAACCAACACAAGAAAAAAAATCAAACAAAGCAATACTCATCGTCATTGTGATTATTGTACTCTTAGCTGCGACGTTAGGTATTTATTTGTTTACCAAGGGTGAAAATGAAAACACAAATACTGCCACTGATACAAACACCGCCACGACAACAAACAGCTCGTCAGCCACCAACACAAATACAACAACAGAAGCAGACCCCTATGCCGACCTGATGCAGTACGATGAAAAAATTATTGGCATTGCATCGATCGACGGGAAGGTAACCGGACTGGTGGCCATTAGCATAGACAAAACGCAGACAATGCCTATTGCAGTCGTCAATTTTTTGAAAGTCGATGATTCACTTCCAAAGTCAGTAGATGCCGTTTCGGGTTCTGGTGAAGCTTACCACTATATTGCCAGCCATACCACAGCAGACGCGATCAATCAGGGTGACGGAACAGGAGCTCTTTCAGAAGCGTTTTGCAATGTCGACGACATGCCGGATATTTTAGCCCTGGCAAAGGAGCGAAATATTGACATTGAGCTGTACCGCGGGTGCGACGCGCAGTACGATCCGTGGCACTCTACCCAAACCTTTTACCACGTCTATTCCAGCTTTTACAACAACTATACGTTTGACTATGATAAAATAATCGGCAAAGACACGCTGGCGATTTTTGACACCGCACCGTACTACGAAGCAGACGAGGAAACTGGCGGCTGGGGCGCTGATAGTGCGACAGTTATTGCGCAAGCAGAACCGACCGCTATGTACGATTTGGTATACGCGGAATAACCCTCCAAATTCTAGTAAGAAAATAAAGTTTTACAAATTTATTAATAAGGAGAAAAAACTATGCTGAATCAAATAAAATCCGCCTTTGGCGGAAAAAAGCTAGCATTCTTCCTGGGACTGGCGATTGCTATCTTTGTGAGCGCGCAAATAGCGCAGGCGACCCAAGTCATTGACGATGCCCTTCAGGTCAATTCTCTAAAGGTCGGCCAACAAGGCGAGGGTGGCGTTACCTACTTCAACGGCACCATTGTCAATGAAACAACGGGCGACGATGATGCAAACAATCCGGTCACCTTTGGTGATAATGTGCGGATTGACGGGCGCGTGTACCGAGGCGCCACGGCCGGCACGACCGACGTTCTGCCTTTTCTTATCAATGATAACGTCGAAGTTGCCGGTAGCTTAACCAGCAACAGCTTCAGTACCGGCGCGTTAAATGCCACCAGCAGCGTAACTGCCGGTACAGT
>CAZBNI010000055.1:0-5990 GCA_964493105.1 uncultured Gammaproteobacteria bacterium | reverse complement strand
AAAGGCAAGCCTCTCATCAGCTCCACCGCCGCACGCAGCAACGGGAGCACAGCCTGTGCCAGCTCCTAATTTTATGCGAAAGCGCACCTCCTTTCCCTCATACGAGTAAAGTATGACTTAAGAAAGAAGGATTTGGCATATGTTTGGCAGCAAGAGCACTCTATATTGTAGAAAATAATACATAATTGTCAATCTCATGAGAGCTAGTTTTTTGTTTATAAGGGATTTTTGTTTTTTTGTCGAAAGCCTTATTTTTTGGTATAATGACGCCATTACGAGCAAGAAATTCTACCCAGCACCACATCGCTTTGCTCTGTGTGACTGGGCAAGTATAACCACCAAGTATTAAATTCGTGAAAAAGTTTTACATTACAACCCCAATATATTACGTTAACGACAAGCCGCATATTGGTCATGCCTATACCACAATTGCGGCAGATGTATTAGCGCGGTATTATCGTCAAAAGGAACAAGAAGTCTTTTTTTTGACTGGTACTGATGAGCATGGTGCGAAGGTTGCAGAAAGTGCGGCTGAAGTCGGAATGGAGCCTCAAAAATTTTGTGATATCAATAGCGAAAAGTTTAAACAAGTTTTTGAAGCGCTGGATATTACGCATGATTATTTTATCCGCACGACGAGCGAGCGGCATGCAATAGGCGTTAAGAAATTTTTACAGAAACTGTATGATAATGGTGATATTTACGAGGGTACGTATGAAGGGCTATACTGCGTTGGATGTGAGAAGTTTATTACTGAAAAAGAGCTGGTTGATGGCCAATGCCCGGAGCATAAAAAGGTTCCTGATCATGTTTCTGAAAAGAATTATTTTTTTAATCTCAAAAAGTATTTGTCTGAAGTACAGCGCTTGATTGAAGCAGACCGTATCAGTGTTAAGCCGGCTGCAAGAAAGAAAGAAGTGCTGGGTCTTTTTAAACAGGGACTTGATGATTTTTCCGTATCTCGCGAAAAGGTTGAATGGGGCATCTCATTGCCGTTTGATGAAACGCAAAAGACATACGTTTGGGTTGAAGCGCTGCAAAACTATATTACCGCAATCGGTTATGGAGATAATGAAGCGTACTTTGAGGCATGGTGGCCTGCTGATGTACATTTGATGGCAAAGGATATTATTAAATTTCATGCGATTTATTGGCCGGCATTGCTACTGGCTGCTGGACTTCCGGTACCGAAAATAATTTATGCTCACGGTTTTTTCAGCCTCGATGGTCAGAAAATGGCAAAGTCGCTCGGGAATGTGATTGACCCGAGTGATTTGGTCGCAGAATTCGGTGTCGATGCGACTCGGTATTTATTATTATCACAGTTTCCATTTGGACAGGATGGAGATATTAAGCGTTCATTATTTAAAGAAAAATATAACGCTGATTTGGCAAACAATCTTGGCAACTTAGTGAGTCGTGTATTGAATATGCTCGAAAAGTATTGTGACGGAACTATTCCGCGTGAAGAGGAATCGCCAATCTATTTGGCCCATATTGATGAGAAGATAGAGCGTTTAGAGTTCGACGTGGCATTGCGAGAATTGTGGCAGGCAGTAGATAAGGCAAACTTGATTATTGACGAGAGTAAACCGTGGGATCTTGCAAAGGATTCTAGGTCGCGTGGCAGATTGGAGATTATTTTGAGCCAGCTCGCAGCATTTTTACTAGATTTCGCTGCAACAGTACGGCCATTTATGCCATCGGCCGCCGCGCAGATTATAGGAAGCCTTGAATCAAAAAAAATTACTAAAGGCGATCCATTATTTAAGCGTATCGAATAAATTTATGGGAACATTCGATGTAATACTTTTGATCATATTCTTTGGCTTTGTGGGTGCTGGTTTTTATTTTGGGCTCGTTCACACGCTTGGGGCAATCATCGGCGCGATTGCGGGCGTTGCCATTGCAGGCTCGCTGTATAATGATATTTCTCCATTTTTTCAATTTATGATGGTCAAAGAGAGCGTGGCAAATGTGCTGGCATTTATTGTGGTGTATCTGGTTGCCGCCCGTTTAATCGGCTATGCACTGCATATGATCGATAGCGGATTCAAGATCGCCCGTTTTATCCCGTTCGCGAGTTCAATAAATCGTCTTGGCGGAGCAATGTTTGGTTTTTTAGAGGCGACACTAGTACTCGGTACGATATTGTATGTGGCGAGCCATTTTCAGCTCTCGCCAGCAATCAATCAAGCAATCGACAATTCGGCTTTAGCCGGACTCTTGATGGCAATTTCTGGCTTTTTGGTTCCTCTCATCCCGGATTCACTAAAGTTAAACGTGATAACATCCAGTTAGGCAATGAAATATGAAACTCCAATATATTGATTCACACGCACATCTCGAGTTTACCGAATATACTGAAGATCGATCGGAAGTAATCCGGCGAGCAAACAATATTGGCGTTACGCGGATTGTAAGCGTTTCGACACGTGAGCAGCATTTCAAGGAAACGCTTGAGCTGGCGTTTGCATACGATTGCTTGTATGCGGCGCTCGGTATCCATCCTCATGAAGCAGCCGGTATTCTTACTGCCCAAAAAGACACTGCCGAGAAGATCAACGAACTGATCGCCCAGATCAAAGGGTATCTGAGCTATGATAAAGTTGTTAGTATTGGTGAAATAGGAATTGATTTTTATCGGATTGCACGAGAGCCTCACTCACAGCGTACATCCATACGGTACGTGCAAGAACAATTATTTCGCGCGCAATTGGAGCTTGCGCTTGATGCTGATATGCCGGTCATGATTCATTGTAGAAGCGCGTATCCAGAGTTATTAAAAATACTGAGTTCTTATAACAAAACACCTCGGATGCGCGGGATGTTGCATAGCTTTGAAGGCGATCTCAAAACAGCCCAAGAATTTATTAAATTCGGATTTAAGCTTTCATACAGTGGTATGGTAACCTATGAACATAGCCATGATTATCTTGAAGCGGTCAAGCATATACCGCTTACAGAAATATTGTTAGAAACCGATTGCCCTTATTTGTCGCCTGAGCCGCTTCGCGGGCAGCGTAATGAACCTGCATATATTGAATATGTGGCTAAAAAAATTGCTACTTTACGAGATATCTCGATTGAAGAAGTAGCGCAAACAACTACGCAAAATGCGAAAAAACTTTTTAATTTAAAATAAGCATGTTAATAGACCCCGAACCATTTCGTTTCGCTTCAGGGCGGGGCGAGAAGTGCTACCATATTAGTGATTAAAATAAAAAAGAATTTTTCTTTAACGAAATTCATTGATTATGTTGATTGATACACATACACACCTTAATTTCGCATCGTATAAAGAGGATATTGACGATGTCATGCAGCGCATCATCGCAGAAAGGATGAAAGTGATCAATGTCGGTTCCCAGTTTTCAACCAGCGAACGTGCAGTAAAGCTCGCAGATCAGTATCCGGATACGTGTTACGCTGCCGTTGGATTGCATCCGATTCATCTTTTTGAGATGGAAGTTGATGAGTCAGAGCTGCCATTTACCACCAGACAGGAAGAATTTATTTCCGAACAATATGAGAAACTAGCCTCTCATCATTCTGTTGTTGCGATCGGTGAGATGGGTATAGATTATTTTCATCTACCGCTAGACATTTCGCAGCATGATTTTGAGCATAAACAGCGCTGGACTTTTTTAAAAGGCATCAAACTCGCCAAGAAGTTGAACCTTCCATTGATTCTTCACTGTCGTGGGAGTAAAGGAGATGAAGAAAAAGCGTATCGGCATATGCTGCAAGTGCTCAAAGAAGGCGATTATCAGAATGCAGTGTTACACTGTTATTCAGCCACTTGGGATATTGCCAAAAAGTTTTTGTCTGCGGGATGTATGATTTCCTTTACTGGTATCGTGACCTACCCCAAGACTACAGAGCTTGAAAAGGTTGTAAAAAATATTCCGATTGATAGAATGATGATAGAGACTGACGCACCGTATCTCGCGCCTCAGTTGGTGCGAGGCAAACGTAATGAGCCGCGTTTTGTGCGTTATGTGGCGGACCGTATCGCGGAAATCAAGAAACTTCCATTTGAAGAGATTGAGAATATAACTGCACAAAATGCGATTAATTTTTTTCAACTTAAATAATCTATGGATACAACAACATTAACACTTGGCACTCTCATTATATTGGGATTTACAATTACCTTAATTTTGGTGTCTCGTCGAAGCAGTATCAAAGGGTCAGATCAGGAACTGCATGAGAAAATGATACGTCTTGATACTCGCATGCAACAGCTTAATGAAAAAAGTAGCGAGATGAACAAAACCATGGATTCCAAGCTTACCGAATCAACAAAAGCTATACAGCAGCAGTTTGGGGAATCAACAAAGATAGTGCAAAATGTGACCGAGCGTTTGACTAAGCTGGACGAGACAAACAAACAAGTTCTTAATTTCTCGGATCAACTGCAAAACTTGCAGGATATTTTAAAGAATCCTAAGCAGCGCGGGGTGCTCGGAGAATATTTTTTGGAGGAAACTCTCAAGAATGTGTTACCACCCAATTCCTATCAGATGCAGTATAAGTTTAAGGATGGGGAGATTGTGGATGCGGTAGTATTTGTCAAAGATAAAATCATACCGGTTGATTCCAAGTTTTCATTAGAAAACTATCAGCGTTTGATTGATGAACGCGATGAAGGCGTCCGGGAACAGCTTGAGAAACAATTTAAGCAGGATTTGAAAAATCGCATTGACGAAACTGCTAAGTACGTGCGGCCGAGTGAAAATACTATGGAGTTTGCTTTTATGTTTATTCCATCGGAAGCGATTTATTATGATTTACTCGTTAATAAGATTGGGGCGGTAAAAGTCGCTACTCGAGATCTTATCGAATATGCCTTTAAAGAAAAGCACGTGGTGATTGTTTCACCAACCAGCTTTTTAGCGTATTTGCAAACGGTCCTACAAGGATTGCGTGCGATGCAGATCGAAGAGTCTGCTAAAGATATTCGCAAGAATGTTGAAGCCCTTGCCAAGCATTTGGCAAGCTACGATACGTATATGCAAAAGATGGGACAGCATTTGGGTACTACGGTTAATACCTATAACACTGCATACAAAGAATTTAAAAAGATTGACAAAGATGTGGTAAAGATTGCTGAAAAAGGTGGGGTCGTAGAGCCTTTAGAAATTGAAAAGCCAAAAGATGAATAAGTAGGTGAAAACCCCACCGACGTTGAGAAGGCAGGGTTTATTGTGGTTCATCTTCATATACATGTGGCGGTAAGCCGCAATGTATTGTACGTACCTGGAGTAGCGAGTCCTTCAAGTATAGATTAACACGGATCAGAAGTTTTCTGTTGGCGGGAATAATATCCCGGATTTTTGCGGTAGTATCCGGCATCATCGGTATCCACGTTAGCTTTGGAAGTAGTATGCTGTCGATTTCTACAACAAAACAGTGTTGGCCATACAATGACTTTTTAACAACGCGTACTTTATGCTGAGTTGAATGCTCTTTATTTCCTACAAAGTACGCGAAACTCAGGCCAAGTCCGAAGATGAGAGCGACTATTACGACTATAATGTTTACAGCAGGTCCGCACATGATGACTACCAGCCCCATAAAGGAGCCGAATAGTGCGAAAATGAAGACTTTAAAGAATCGCCAAAAGCTATTAATACGCATGAGGACTCCTTTTTGGTAAAGTGCTATATTTAATTATTATACCTTATCAGATAACATAAAAGACAGTCAATGAATGCGCTATCCATGTGTAGTCAACCCTGAGAATGGATTTTTCTTAATTTCTACTAATGTTAGCCACTTTAACGTTTAATGACTCAATTTTGAAAACCTGGGGCTTGATTTTTTCCCACTTTTGCATTAGAATGTAGCCAACTTGTGGATAAATAAGGACATTTTACCCCCTATTTGCAGCATTTTTTCAACGTTTTTATTAGAATTAATCTATGGAACCGCCTTCCAAGAAAGCATGGTGGCAGCCAGCAATGACTATATTTGGGCAAGTAACT
>CAZBNI010000054.1:0-6024 GCA_964493105.1 uncultured Gammaproteobacteria bacterium | reverse complement strand
AGAATTTTCAAAAGTGTTACCAATGTACTCATCCTGTATATGGATTTGACGAGAGTATAAAAATACGCTACACTATAGATAGAATGTGTATAGGCTATTTTTTGCTTGTCTAGATAGCTTTCTATGGATATAATATTTTGGAGGAAATCATTACCACTACGCCACTACGGAATAACAAACTAGGGTCCGCTTTTTGCGGTCTTTTTTATATATAAATAAAATCAATTAATACGCTAAATAATCGCATAATGAGCGATCGAAAGGTATTTATATGAAGAAAAGAGTTTTATGGTCAGTAGGTATTATTGCCGGTTTGGCCTTAGCTGTTACAATGGCCGTTCCAACTGCTCATGCTGTAACAGCGACTGTTTCTTTGTCAGACGTTAGTTTGTCAAAAACCGGAGTAGGCGCTACCGGCGTGACTGTAACCGCTACCATGGTTGTGAATACAACTATCCAAAATGAAAGTGATCTAACATTTAGATTCCAGGGGAACGCATCCATGGAACAAAGCTTTAATTTTTCCAATGCGGACATAACGATTACGGGAGCAACTGGCAACATAGGCGACAACAATCCAGATTGCCTGAGTTATCGCTTATCAAGTCAGCTTGGCACTGGGACAAAAACAGTTGAAATCACTGGCGTTAAAAACGCTTTGCAAGCAGGATTGTACACCTTAAGCGTTGAGGTACGCGTGCCAGGAAGCGAAGGTCCTGGTGAACAAATTACAGCCTCTGCTCCGGTGACGGTAGGAACGATAGCGGTGATGGGGCGTGTAAAGATGCCTGACGGAACACCTGTTTCACAAGAAGATATGATTGGAGTAAGCGTACGAGATGAAAATTTTACTACCAATATTAGTTCCGGCCCAGGTGTTGGTGGCTGGTATGCAATACCAGTCCAGTCAAGCGACGAATGGAATCCAGGAACCATTACTGCCGGCAATACATATTACTTAGAGGTATGGCCAGGCAACGCTCCAGGTGTTGTTGCTCCTGATCCAGTATCGTTTGTTTATGGTGGTTCCATGGTTACAAAGAATTTAACTTTGGTAGCGGCTACAAAGACGCTTAATGTTACGGTTAAATATGGAGATGGCGATCCAGTAACAAGCGTAAATATTTGGGCTAATAAACGTAGTGGTGGCGGTGGTGTTGGAGGAGACGTTGATTCAAGCGGAGTATTATCAATAAGTGTTTCAGGAGGAACATGGGAAGTCATGGTAAATTGCGGTTGGGATCAGGAATTACAACAGCCAAATGATTGTGATTGGACATATAATCAACCGCCACAGATGGTAGAGTTTGCTAATAATAGCACTGTTGAGACGAAAAGTGTTGCAATCACGGTAGAAAAGACAAACGCGAAAATAAAAGGAACCGTAAAGCTCCCGAATGGCGATCCATTACCTGGTGGTTTTGTTGATATCCGAGCAGGTGAAATGGGCGGTGCTGGCACTGGGATTAATGGCCAAGACGGCACTTTTACAGCCAATATAAAGGCAGGTGATTATAAGCTATCAGTTCACCCTGATGAATGGCAGAATCCTGAAATGGCAAAGTATTATATGGATGAGATTTCCGTGCGTGTGGCTGAAAATGAAACAAAAACCTTAACTATTGTAATGAAAGAAAAAACATCAAAAATTATTGGTAAGGTGGTTGATAAGAGCGGAGCTGGTGTAGCTAATATCTGGCTTAATTCATGGAAGCGTACTGGCCAGGGCTGGGCTAATACTCAAAGCGGCGCTGACGGAACATTTGCTATGTGGGTGTCATCTGGCGAGTGGGAAGTAAACGTTGATACGCACCGACCACCAGCTGAAGGAGAAACTTCAAACTTTATTCCAGCGGATAATCGTCCGGTAAACGTTATTATTAGCGACAACCAGACGGTTTCCGGTGTAACTTTGACCGTACAACTAGCTGATGCCACGGTGGTGATTAAAATGGTAAATTCCAACGGCAGTGCAGTTACTGATTTCTGGGGATACGCTTTTTGCCGCAAAAAAGACGCAGGCTGGGGCCCTGGTAATGAGTTTGGATCTGGTGTTGACAGGGGCACTGCTACTATTCCGTTATTAGGCGGGTTTACGTATGTTTGTGGTACGCATTTGCCGCCTGATATTGATATGTCGTTAGATCAAGAAGTTGAAGTGGCAGTGGCGGTTGGAGGCACAAAAGAAGTTAAATTAGTTTTAGCGCCCAATGATTCGGCCATTGTTGGCTGGATCAAAGATCAGAACGGTAAAGTGGTTGTCGGTATGGAAGGAGAGGTGTTTGCGGTTGAGGCTGGCAATTGGCAGTGGCGTCCAGGCAAACTGAATCCAGACGGCAGTTATCGTATCAGTTTAAGAGGAGGTGCTGATAAAAGATTTATGGTAGGCGTTCATTTCTGGAACAGGGAGTCGGGTTATATGGAAACCCATCCTGAACCGGATAGCGCTTTTTCAGTGCCTGCAAATTCTGAAATAACTAAGATTATTACTGCGTTTAAGGCTGACACGTCAATTTCCGGTACTGTATACGCTCCAGATGGCACGCCTATGCCTCATGTGTGGGTAGACGCTGGCAACTGGAAGCAAATGGAAGGTAAGATAAAAGGTGATTTTGAAGGAGGCAAAGAAATTCATGCTGGTACGGAAACAATGGGCGATGGTACTTATAGGATTGATATCATTTCCGGTGAATATACTTTACATTCAGGTATGCCGCCAGAATATGAAGGCGATTATATGCAGCCCCAGGAGATAGACGTTACGGTAACAGCCGCTGCTCCAGCCACGGGCGTTGATCTGCATTACCGGCAGGCAGATGCATTTATTACTGCTACGGTTAAATTTGAGGACGGAACTACTCCGAATTTTGGCTGGTGTCACGCCTGGTCAGAAAAAGGGGGTCATAGTGGTAAAGATGCAATGGGTGGTTCTTCAAGGATTCCGTTGACCGCTGGAACCTGGTGGGTTGGTTGTGACACGCATTCCCCGAGTGATAATAAGTTTTATCGCTCTCAAGAGCAGCAGATTACCTTGGTAGTTGGTGATAGCAAATCAGCGAGCTTCACTTTAGTGGAAGAGTCATTTACTATTCCAGATTCATTTACACAGACGTTTACTGCCACTCAACAGAATAATTTCACCATGCCTGATGGTACTTCTGTGGCTATTCCAGCCAATGCCGCGGGTACGGATGAGAGTACATATACTTTTATTGGTACTCCTACAACTAATATGATGTTCACTGATTCTGATAAGCCGTTAAGATACGGCTGGAATTATGAGATTACCAAACTTGATAGCAACGGCAATCAATCATTGGTTGAGACCTTCAATTCCAATGTGACTATTTGTATGCCAATTCCAGATAATTATTTAGCAGAACAGTCTTTAACAGTAGCTGATGTTTTTGCCAAGTACTGGGATGTCAATTCTGGTATGTGGAAATTGCCTGAAAGCGCGGTTATTACAGACGATGGTTTTGCTTGCTTGCAGGTAAGCCATTTCACAGAGTTTGCGCTTACTACTGGAGCTAGGTTTGGTGCGTCAGCTGGTGGTCCAGCGTATGTTGTGGCAACGCCAGCGTCAGCTGGTGGTCCGCAGGTCACGGCTTGGGACGCAAACGGCAACATGAAACTGAATTTCTTCGCGTATGCCTCATCGCTCCGCATTGGTATCCAGGCAGTCGCAGGAGATATTGACGGTGATGGGACTAATGAAATCATTGTCGCTCCTGGCGCCGGCGCAGGTCCGCAGATTCGCGTCTTTAATTTGAACGGTGAGGTAATTGGTCAGTTTTTGGCCTTTGGCGCTCATCTTCGAACCGGGTATAATCTCGCGGTTGCTGATGTAACTGGCGATGGCGTTGATGAAATTATCGTAACCACGATGGCTGGTGCCGGACCGCAGGTTCGCGTCTTTGATGGCAGCGGTAATGTTGTTTCACAATTCTTTGCATACGGCACGGAGTTCCGTGGTGGTGTTACTTTAACAACTGGTGATATTGACGGCGATGGTGTCGACGAGATCATTACTGTGCCTAAAGCAAATTCAGCGCCACATGTCAGGGTATTCGATTATGACGGCACCGAAGTCGCGCAATTCTTCGCCTATGCAAGTACAGTTCGTGGTAGTTATCATGTCTCAACTGGCGATGTCGATGCTGATGGAACTGCTGATATTATCGTAACCCCTGGCCCTGGTCTTGGGCCACAAGTCGCGATGTTCACCGGTAACGGCGAGCTCATTAGGCGATTTTTTGCCTATGCCACGACATTCCGCGGTGGTATGCATGCCTCTGTTGGTGATGTTGACGGCGATGGTGAAAATGAAGTAATTGCAACGCCTGAAAGCGACGCTGGTCCTCATGTCCGCGTGTTTAACACGGCAGGTGCGGTAGAATCTTCATTCTTCGCATACGCAACACATCTCCGTGGCAGCTTCAGCTCAGTTATTGCCGATGTTAATTCGGATGGTATCAGTGATATTGTTACGGCACCTGGGGCTGGCATGGGTCCCCATGTCCGAGCGTTTAATGTAGCGGGTGAAGCGGTTGCTCAATTTTTCACGCATCATACAGGATTCCGAGGCGGCCTGAATATCTCAACTGTTCCGGTTTTCTAGGCATTCATTTGATAATCAGATTTTGAATAAACCCCGCCTCTTGTGAGAGGCGGGGTTGATCTTTTCCACAGGACAGTTGAATTTTATTTGTGGATTGTTATACTAGAGCAAGATATTATTGATCTAGCATTAATTAGTTATCAACACTATGGACAGCAATGAAGTACAACAGGTAAAAGACAAGCTACTTGTCAAAAAAGAACGTATCGTCAAACAGCTCGAGGAAATGACACAAGAAAAAATTTTTAATAAGGACAAAGTACAGACAAAATGGCAGGACGTGGGGGATAAAGATGAAGATAATGCTGTCGAAGTTGCTGATTTTCAGGACAGTATTGCCCTGGAGCACAGTCTTGAGGAGAACCTGGAGCGGATCGAGAAAGCACTTACTCAGATTGATAAGGGCGCCTATGGCGTTTGTGAGACGTGTGGCAATGCCATTGAAGCTGATCGGCTGATCGCTTTACCTCAAGCAACTCAGTGCATGTCATGCAGCTCTAAGAAGTAAGTAATATGCGTTTTACAGCGCAAAAGATTATTTGGATCAACGCTAGCATAGCGCTGCTTTTTATTATTGATCGGATAGTCAAGACGGTAGCGATGAAATTTATTCCACGAGAAGGACTATATTTGATTCAGGATGTTTTTGGATTTGTTATAGTACATAATGAAGGAATCGCATATAGTGTATCGATTCCCCATACGGCGTTGTTTATTGGTATTGGCGTTGTCATTATTATGCTTATGCTTGCGTACATTACCTACAGCCGCCGAAAAAAATTTGTATTATCATTTGCCCTGTTAATAATCGCGGTGGGTGCTTTTTCAAATCTCATTGATCGGTTGCTGTATGGCTATGTTGTTGATATGATTGTGTTGACCAAATGGCCGGTTTTTAATATCGCGGATCTGATGATTTCAGCCGGCGCCGTTGTATTGGTACTACAATTTATTAGAAAAGAAAAACAGCTTGACGAACGTTAAAGATCAGGTTACAGTGCAGCAATTGCTCTTTAATCTTTTTGCAGTTGGAGATTTGATGTGAATAATTCATCCAATCGAATTGCTGGTTACGAAAGTTATCAATTGCTCGGTATACAGAAATGGTACCTTAGTCTTTTACAGCCAATTGTGCGAGTGTTGGTGATCTGTCATGTTGATCCTAATATGATTACGTTGCTGTCGATTGGACTTGCTATTGTTTCAGCATATTGCTTAGGCACTGGTAGGTGGATAACAGTACTGGTTCTGCTTATCAGTACGGGATTGTGTGATATGTTTGATGGTCCCGTTGCCCGTGAGATAGAGCGGCAAGGAAAACACCGTAGTGCCTTTGGTCTACGGATTGGCGCAATTATCGATCCGATCGCAGATCGCGTATGCGACATATGTTTTCTTGGCGG
>CAZBNI010000053.1:0-6028 GCA_964493105.1 uncultured Gammaproteobacteria bacterium | reverse complement strand
TAACTGCCGTTGTCGTTGCTTCGATTGCATTGACGGCTGGCATGGTCCACGCAGCGGGCCTTACCGCTGACTGGCTTAGGGTTGGTGCTCAGAGCGAGGGCGGTGTTACGTTTTTCAACGGCACTATTATCAATGAAACGACAGGTGAAAACGACGCTAATAATCCAGTTACATTTGGCGACAATGTCCGCATTGACGGCCGTGTTTATCGTGGTGCCACCGCCGGTGTGACTGATGACCTGCCATTCATTGTAAACGATAATATGGAGGTGGTTGGCGACTTGACGGTTGGCACTTTGATGGTTACGAATCTTTCAGGTGACGGGATTGTCGCAACAGCAAATGTCGCAGATGACGCGGTGACCGCTGATAAAATCGCAAACAGTGCCATTGGAACAGCCGCTATAACCGCAGGAGCAGTAACACAGACGGGAGAAGTAGGCGGGACTGAAACACAAACAACAACCACGGTTGCCGATGATTACGATCTGTTAACGACCGAAGTCGATCTAACGACAGGCGACGGTACGGCGTTGGTAATGTTCAGTGGTGTGTTGGCAAATGATACTGACAATAGTTCTGCACGTGTTTTTCTCGTTGTTGACAATGAAGTAATCTCACATACGATTCGTCGCGGCACTTCCAATTCTCTTGGGGAGGCGTTTACGCTTTCCTTTACCGCGTTGGTTGATGTTGATGCCGGTGATCATACCTTTCAAGTTGGATGGAATACTGACGCAGGTACAACCGCAGCGCTGTATAATCATACACTAGATGTGGTTGAATTGAAGCGATAGGAATTTAGCGCACAGTATAGAGGCAGCCTTTCGCAGCAATGGAGGGTTGCTTTTATTGCTCGTTCATCATTCTTGTTCTATCTGTGATTGTTTGTTACAATTAATAAACTTACCGTGCGTAAGTAGTTTAATAAATAATAAAAAAGTTATGGGCACGGATATTACCAGAAGAGGAGCGGTGAGTTCCATTTGTGTACTTACTTTCTTTTTGCTTCTTTTCGTATGCATAGGTATCAGTATTCCGCAGGATGCAGCAGCGCTCTCGCTTGATGACGAGATTAAAGCTGCATTTCAGGAGATGTTGGATCGGGATCCGTCTGACGCGGATCTCGTAAATAATCGTGCAAATTTTACAACGCGCGACGCAATCAAGGCAGAGCTTAACCAGTGGCCTGAACGTGATTTAGCCATTCATGCTATTTACCAGCGTGGACTTGGAAGAAGCGCAATGGAGCGTGAGTTGGCACAGCTAAAAGTATGGGTTGCTGAGAATAACCGCATTCGGGAGCAGGTATTCAATACACTCGAACGTGAACTCGCAATTCAAAATGTTTATAGGCGGTACCTTGATCGGGAGGCGATTGATGACGATGTAAATTTTTACGAAACTACTCGTTCTGATGTTGGTGATATTTTGGCTGTTTTAAACGGGAGCACAGAGCGTCGTGCAGTACTTAGAAATATTGTAATGAATAAAATCGGACGAGAGCCGACCGATGATGAGCTCGCCGCATTTCTCGCAGATAGAGCTGATGTAGTAGGTATTGCTCGGGGCGTGCGCAATCCGCTTATTGTAAAGGCAGAAGATTCGCTCGGCAATGGGCAGGAAAACTCATGGGCAGTCGAGGGTACTGGCGAATGGAGCATGGATGAATACAGTAATGGGAACTATCCCGTTGTAACGGTTGCAGATGAGATTACTTTTACGGTTAACGCAGTTGACTACATTGATGAAGAGGAGATAAGCGCAGATGATATTGAGCTTGAGGCTTCAATTTACGGACAGGACGGCGTCAGCGTGTACAATGGGAAAAAGGTGAATTACATTTACTATAAATTTACGGTTGGAAATAGCCATGACGTTATTCAGGATTGGTCGACATCTAACACGGCAACGTGGACGGTCGATAGTGGTCATGTTGGTATACAGATGCCGGTTGCAGTATGGGTAAAGGATAATAATTCAATTGAACGTATGGGGAGCGGTCTTGGAGACGATTATGCGTACCTAACGTATCGGGTTGTGAGCGGTTCGGAGAATGGTGATGCCGTTATTACTGATGTGACCGACAGCCTAGGAAACGTGCAGGATGAGTCGTGGATGGGTGAAGGAGACAGTTCTTACCAATGGTTAGAATATCCACAATTAACAGTTGGTGACGAGCTTACGTTTACCACTACCGCCGCAGATCCTGAGAGCGATGAGCTTGAGTACCAGTTTACGCTGTTCAACGCAGATGGCGCAGGCTATATTGTGCAGGAATGGAACAGTGACAGTACGTACGTATGGGATGTCATCGCCGCTGACATCGGACCGATGATAAGCATGCACGTTGGCGTCAAAGATGATAATGGCATCCTCGCCGCGGGCGACAATGGCGACGATTGGCTTTATCTCACCTATGAGGTTATAAGCGGCAGTGATAATGAAAACCCCACCCTTGTTTCTGTGGTAGATTCATTGGGCAACACACAAAATAAATCGGCTGCTGGCGAAGGCGATGACACATATCAGTGGAATGAGTATCCCGCGGTAGAAGTGGGAGACGTATTAAGTTTTACTGCTACGTCGACTGATTTGGAGGGAGATGGACTTGAATATCAATTTTCACTATTTGATTATGGAGGCAGCGGCACCATTGTTCAGGATTGGAGTACTGATAATACTTACACGTGGAGTATAACTGATGATTATGTTGGACCCAATATTAATATGCATGTTGCTGTCAAAGACAATAATGGTGAGCTTTGGTTTGGTGATTTCAATGGTGATGATTGGTTGTATTTGACGTATCAGGTTTGGGAGTAGCAAGTAAGCAGAAGTTTAGCAAGAGCCTTCGGATTTTCGGAGGCTCTTTTCAGTGTCTTTACAAAATGTTTAAAATGCGCTATAATTAAAGGGTAAAATAGAAAAACAAAAACCAATATTAGCCTAGAATATGCGCTACAGTAAAACAATAAAGTTGTTTGTTTTGGGGACAGTTGTTTTGGGTGCAATTGGTTTTTTGTCTACCCATGTTCAGGCGTCTGCAAAACCTGATGTTGCATTTCATGAAATTATTGACATTTCGATTGCACAACAGAGTGGAAGCTATACTTCGCCTGTTTATTCAACTAAATTTAAATTTAATATTATTGGTCTTACTTGGCGTGGAACTGCTGATATTGAAGCTTCATTGCGATTATATTCTGATGGCATGTGGAGTGAGTGGTATGGTGCGGAGACAAACGAATACATTCAGCAGGACGCATGGTTTGTCGGCACTAGTCCAGTGATCGCGTCGTCTGCAGAAAAAGTACAGTATAGGCTTCATGATGCATCGGGCATTCAGGCAGTAAAATTAATGTACCTGAATACTGAAAGCAGAACTGTATTTAAGCAGTGGAATGTTTTTGATTTACTATTTTCAAAGGCCGTTGCAAGTGAATCGCTAAACATTATTACTCGATCAGAATGGGAAGCAGATGAGGAGTGGCGGTTTGATAGCGAAGAAGAAGAGGTCTGGCCCGCGGAATATCAATGGCCGGAAAAGTTTGTTATTCATCATACGGCTGGCGATGATGGCAGTGATGACCCCGAAGGAACGATTCGAGGCGTGTATTATTGGCACGCTGTTGTTCTAGGCTGGGGTGATATTGGTTATAATTATGTGATTGATCAGGAGGGCAATATTTATGAAGGCAGATACGGCGGTGATAGCGTGATAGGAGCCCACGTGTACCGGAGTGCGCCATGTGCACAATCGCGGTTTGGCGACGCAAATCTGGAAGCGAATTTTAATAACGGCAGCATTGGTGTCGCAGTGCTGGGAGATTATGAAACGAGTTTGACGCTCAATACGAATGTCAAAACAGCCTTTGCGACTTTGATTGCGCACAAAGGAAGGGCATTTGACATTAATCCTACTGGCGAGAGTAAATTTATTGATAATACGTATAAAAATGTCGTTGGTCATCGAGACTTGGATTGTACTCATTGCCCAGGCGAGAATTTATATACACAATTAGACAGTATCCGGACTGCCGCACGAAAACAATACGTTGCATTGGGGGGGATCAAAGATCCGATGTATAGGGCAACACTCGTTGATCAAATTGGGCAACCGCTTTCGGTTAATATTAATGAAAAAAAAGAACTCTGGGTAGAGTTTCGTAATGACGGGAATACAACATGGCGCAGCTATTCATCAGTCACGCCGACAGTGATCGCAAAGAGTGCTCAGGCATTTTTAGCGCTTGCTGCTGCAGACACTGACTCTCCTACGCTGATTACTCCCAATGTTCCTCCGGGAGGGATTGGACGGTTTGTGTTCACAATTACAGCGCCGTCCGATGCACTCTCAGTAACAGAGGAATTTATTCTTGTTTTTAACGGAGAAGTATTGCCGAAAACAACGTTTTCTGTAACCGCTACGGTAACTGGCCTTAGCTATGCTGCCGAGCTTGATAATCAGGATATTATGCCTGCAATGTTTGTTAACGCTACACAGACCGTCGTCACACAGTTCAAGAATTTAGGCACAGAGACATGGGAACAAGGTGACGTGCAATTAAATATCTATGATCTTGGCGGTGCAGTCAGCCGTTTCTACTATTCTAGTTGGCCTGATGAATACGGGGAGATTGATTTTGTTGAAGAATCAGTTGCACCAAATGAGCTGGCAACATTTACCTTCACGTTTGCGAGCCCAGATGAATTTGGTTTATTCTATAATCGTTATAGCTTAACTGGCGTTGATGGAATGGTACAGCAAGAAGATCGGTCTATTACACGTGTTGATTCAACAACACAAGCAGAGTTAGTTGAACATAATATCCCGCCTGCAGTACACAACACATGGCGGTATCCAGCAGTGGTTACCTTTAAAAATATTGGTCTTACGACGTGGGATAGAACCATGATTTTATATGTTTATGATATTGATGATAGTCCAAGCAGATTTCATGACGGACGCTGGATTGGGGAATATGCAGCTACTCGTTTAGTAGAGCGCAGCGTCAAACCGGGCGAGATTGGCACCTTCGAGTTCTTATTTAATGCACCTGACGCTGGACTTTACTTCAATAGATTTCAGCTTGAACAGGGTAATATTACTATTCAAAACAGTGAATTCACACTTATAACACGGGTGGATGAGTATTGTTCTTGACACACTTATCGTTTAGGATTAAAATAGGAGGTTAAAAATTAACTATAAATATTATGAATGGAGAAAAAGAACCACAATCTGGTCCTGGGACACCGGATTTAGACAGTACAACAGAAAAAGCTGAAGTTTTACTAGGCAAGATGAGTGATGTAGAAAAACAAGTACGAGAAGCTCGGCAAGCTAAAGAACAAGATGTTTCAAAACGTGCTGACCAAGTGGAGAAAATTAATCCCCAATTAAAAGAAGTTGACGATAGATTAACAGAGTTAAGAAAAAATTTAGAGTATTTTCAAGCTAATGAATCTATGCTAGATGATAAGGGTCGCCAGTCTATGGAACAGACCAAATCAACTATGTTAGAGTTAGAACAGCATATGCATGATTTAAATCAGTTGGCCAATGAACTAACCTCTAACTCAGAAGTCATGGAGGAACTCCAGAATCGAGCTCAGGTTGAGTATCAAACTGTTCAGGACGAGAAGGCCAAGCAAGAAGAGCGTGACCAAAAAGCGCAGGAATATTATGAGCAATGTGATAAAATTTTAGATGAGGTTGCTCAATGGTTTAATGATATTAAATATGAGACAGATAGTCAGTTTAGTGAATTTAGGCAAAAAACTGATTTCGGTGGAATAAGAGAAAAAGTGAACCAAATTCGTGCTGAAATAAAGAAAAAGCGGGCAGCTTGGTTTGGCAAAGATAAAAAGCACGCCGACTCTTTAAAGTTAGAGCAGCAGATTAGTGATATGAGACAAGGGCTACAATCAAAGGTATCAGAAATATATAATCGGGCACTTGAGTTTGTTAACAAACAGAATGATAGGTATGGTAGTCGAAATGACGAAGGAGATTACCCGAGTT
>CAZBNI010000052.1:0-6044 GCA_964493105.1 uncultured Gammaproteobacteria bacterium | reverse complement strand
TTGAGTGATCCGCACATCTTATTTGAATTGGCGTAATGTACGATACTCTCCTTTACATTTCCAAAAAGCCACATCAAAACATCAAAAAAATGGATACCAATATTTGTGGCGAGCCCACCTGATTTTTCAATATCACCTTTCCATGATTGTAAGTACCACAATCCTCGAGATGTAATATACGTAAGCTCAATTTCAAAATGCTTGTTTTTGTTAGCTTCAATTTTCTTTTTTAGTTCGAGAATCGCTGGATGCACGCGAAGCTGCAAAATAGTATAAATACGCCGCTTATATTCTTCTTCGAGCTCTCTGAGCTGGTCAATGTTCCATGGATTGAGCACTAATGGTTTTTCACAGATCGCGTGCGCGCCTACTCGCAACGCAAATCGAATATGGGCATCGTGAAGATAATTCGGCGAGCAGATGCTGACATAATCAATTTTATGATTGCCGCCTTTTCTTTTGAGTTTTTCTATATGTCGGTCAAAACGCTCGAATTCGGTAAAAAAGTTGGCTTTTGGAAAATATTTATCCAGTATTCCGACAGAGTCGTGCGGATCAACCGCAGCGACTAAATCGTTACCAGAATCCTTGATTGCCTTCAAGTGGCGCGGAGCAATGTACCCGGCAACTCCAGTCATCGCGAATTTTTTACTTTTATTTGGTTTTTGCTTTGTGGCCATAATAACAATTTAAAAAGCTTTTTTAAATTTATATTTATAAAATAAAATTACGCCGCCGATTAATAGGATTGCAGCTACAATAATAATTATATTTGCCGAGGTTATCAGTACTCCAGTTTTATTTAGTAAAAAAACTACTAATGGCACTATGGCAATTGAAAATACCAGCGATAGAACAAAGCGTTCAATCGGTGAAATTGTTTTTTTGCCCCAAAGAATCCATGTCACAATGAATCCGGGCAGGAATAGCATAAAAACTGAACCGAATACCAGACGGAATGATTGGCTCAAGCCAAGTTGAATGCCCAGAATAAGAGCCACAACAATCAATCCTCCAAGGACAATTAACGCGTTAATTATTGACTTCTTTTTCATAATAGTAGTATACATAGTATCACTATTTGTTGATTTTGAAAAGGTAAAATTCAGTGGTATAATCAGATATATATGAACGTCATTCAGTGGCTGCGAGCCCATAGTTATGTATCAATTTTATTTGTTGTTGGTGTTTTCTTTATACTGATCTACAGCTGGTTTTATTATGGTGTGGACGCCCATTTTACTTCACCTGATGAAACTGCAAATTATTATTTTACAGAATTGTTTTCGGATTCAGGAAGATTACGTTATCAAGAGCCATTACATGAAATCGGCGCTGGTCTCATACGCCCAAGAAGCACTGTGATGGTTGGTGAATATGTTGCGCCCGGGAGTTTTTTGGGATTGATGGTTTTATATGGAGTCATCGCCAAGATCTTTGGGAGCGGGATTATTTTATTATTAACTCCAATTATATCCGTAGTTGGCGTATTGTTTTTTTATAAATTAATCAAGGAAATTTTTACAAATCGTATTGCATTTATCTCGGCATTATTATTATTTATTCTTCCGCCTTTTTGGTATTACAGCAGTCGAGGTATGTTTCATAATATTCTTTTTATCGTACTATTCATTATTGGCCTTTATTATCTTACACGTATTTTTACAGCGTCATTACAAAAACTATCAGTTCGGCTGCATATAGTATTTTCAGGTTTGTTTATTGGACTTGCGCTTTTTGTACGAACATCAGAAATTTCATGGATACTTCCTCTTTTGATAATTTTAGTATTTTTTCTTAGAAAAAAAGTTGGATGGAGTAAAAGCATTCTTTTTGTTGCCGTTGTAGTTTTTATTGTAGGCGGCTTTTTACTGATTAATCAGTCGGTATATGAATCCATTATGGCATCAGGTTATTCAACTTCCTCGATTGATACTAGTTCAGTGCAAACAACAACCACAAGTTTTTTAAACACAGTTACAAAACTAATTTTTCCTTTTGGCGTTGATTTTCAGAAAATTGGTTCAGCGGCGTACCATTATTTATTAATCATGTTTCCATGGTTTTCGGCATTATTAATCGTTGGATTAGTAACTGTGCTTAAGAGGAATATTGGCAGGCTTCCTAATTCAATTAGCGCTTGGATCCCAAATACAGAAAATACTAACCCGCGACAGAGGTTATATCTCATGTTGTATGTACTGTGTGGGAGTTGGCTTGTGATTTATTATGGTTCGTTTAGTTTTATTGAACACTTTAACCGTTCGGAAATAATCCTTGGCTCATCGTATTTACGATATTGGCTTCCAATATTTGTTTTTGGGCTACCTTTGTGCGTTACTGCAATTTTATGTTTGAGCAGCTTGATAAAAAAGCCAGTTATTCGGTCCAGTATTATAACAATCTTTATCGGAATATTTGTTTTGCTGTCATGCAATGTCACCATGCTTGATCCTTTGCAGGGATTAGTTCAATTAAAAAAACATAATATTACCGCCCAGAGCAAAAGCACTTTAATTGATCAAATTACTGAAAAAGACGCGGTTATTATCGCAGGACACTCTGATAAAGTATTTTTTTCGACCCGGAAGGTTATGGCGGTGGCGCCGTCAGAAGTGGCACGGGGTTGTTTTGTTATAAAGTCGTTATTATCAGATAATATCCCGCTGTATTATGTATATAATCCTCTTGACAGTACAGCAGAAGATACATTGGAAATTTTTAATAATTATGAAATTGGCATGAGTGAAATGCATCAGTTTATCGAGAGCAATGAAGTATTGTATAAACTTAATTTACGTTGACATAAACCCAAGATCTACGTATAGTATCAGATACTATGGAAGAAGCAGTCCAAGGAAAAAAAGAAAAAAATTCAGTAATTATTATTTTTAAAATAATAATATGGCTATTGCCACTAGCGCTGATATTTTGGATTTTCAGTCAATATTTCTCACTGAGCGGTAAATTTGAAGTGACGTATAATGTTCAAGATGAATCTCCTTTTGTCAGTAATTTTGCTGCCAAAGAACAGGATAAATTGATTGGTACAACCACTGCTAATGGAAGCGAAGAGTCCTACCAGTTAATTACAACATCGCCATTATACTTTGACGTAACTGTTCCACGTCTTTTTCCCGAAGCAACAGTCACTGTTATTTACCAAAATCCGCAAGATCAACCTGAACTAAATCTTGGCGTACTGCAGTCAAATGATCAGTACTATATCCAAGAAATGGCGCATTACTCAAACCAGTTAGAGGAGATCCTGAAAGATACTTATGGCGAATGGAACATTGTGCAGGAAAACGGCACAATGCTTTTTCAACGGGGAGATATACGATTTGATACCATTGATGCTTTTTTAGCAAGTGATTATAGCAGAACAAATACGGTATCATTTAATTATCCATTGAAAATCAATAAAGCGTTACCTGACTATCAAGCGAAAAGTGAAACTACTGTATTTACAAAAAGCATCAGAGGGGCACATTCGTTTTATGTATATATTGGAGAAGATGAACGTATGTCAATTGATTTAACAGTACAAGATATTAATCGCCATTATAATGAGGATATTTACCGTGTTGCTGTTTTTGATTTTGCAGATAATGTAATCCAGAAATTTTCAATACCTGATGACGGCAATGTTGATCCAAATGGTAACGTGGGTCCGGAGCAGCAGCTAATAATTGATATTTCAGATTTACCACAGGGAGTGTATCGTATAGGGGTGGAGGCTAATGATGATCTTTTTACAAAGCAAATTACTACTACACAAAACAAATTCATGTTTGATTCCCAAATATACCTCACGGATAATATTGAGTATAGGGATATTCTGGGAGACGGACCTTTCCAACCAACTATTCTATATACTGATAGTACTGCAATCAGCGCCTTGACCTCGCATGATGCAGGCTTGCAAACACTTACTATTGGCCGGGAACAGTTGCTGCTCGATACGCGCCATACTTTTATCAAAAGCCACGGTTTGCAGGGAATAACAAGGATTATATCACCAAAAAATGATATCTTGATTACCGGCGATAGGCATTTCAGTTTTTTTCGGGATCAGTTGTTTGATATCACATTTGATAGCATTCCGAATTTGGAGGATCTCGTGAGTCTTGATGGCTATTCGTACATTATCGCAAATTACACTCCCACGGTAACAAAAGGTGATTGGCTTGTTGCGTCTCAAAAAGTTAGCGTGCCACAACTGTATTATGATGATAATTTAGTTCGGTTTATTATAACCATGCCTGGTTTACCTGAGGAAGGAAGAACTTTAAAAGTTAGGGAAGTAACAGTGCAATTTGAAAAAGAACCAATAACAATACGCAATGTATTTTCAAAAATAAAATCTCGTGTCATAGGAGATTAAACGCAATATGGAACAATCTAATCAAAAACATATTCATACTAAAAGAAGTATATATGTAATTATTGCTGAGATATTTAAAGTTTCATTACTGACATATTTTATTTTGTTTATCGTCGAAGAATTTAATGAAGGAATCATATCAAATTATTTTAATCTCAATATTCTGTTAACTATCATTGTTGTGGCGGGAATAGGCACCGTTTTATTGAATACTGATGATCAAATTGAGCAAAGGAAAGGCCTTCGTGCAAAAGAGCTATTTACGATTATCGCAGTTGCCATTATTGGAGGGGCGCTTGTCTTTTTCAAATTGCGCGATATTGGAGTAACCGCGTATATCGTTTCCTTTCTCTCAATAGTTTTGATATTTATAATTTCAATATTAATCATTAATGACAAAAAGAGTATATGAAACATCACATCAAAAACCAAAAATTAGCAAAAAAGGGCGTTCAGCGTATTGAATGGGCAGAGCGTCAAATGGACGTGCTTAGGATTATCAGCAAACGCTTTGCTAAACAAAAGCCGCTCAAGGGTTTTAGAGTTGCGGCTTGTTTACACGTTACTACTGAAACCGCAAACCTGATGCGTACTTTGAAGACAGGCGGCGCGTCAGTCACACTTTGCGCTTCCAATCCATTATCTACTCAGGATGACGTGGCAGCAGCACTCACATTAAAATATGGAATTCCAGTTTTTGCTATAAACGGGGAAGACCGTAACACGTATTTTAAACACATCGGTGCAGTACTTGATACCAAACCAGATATTACAATGGACGATGGGGCTGATCTTGTTTCAGAATTACACCGAAAAAGAAAAGAGCAGGCACTTCAAACCAAAGGAGGCACAGAAGAAACGACAACAGGTGTTATCAGGTTGAAAAGTATGGCACAAAACAACGTATTGAAATATCCAATCATTGCGGTGAATGACGCTCAAACAAAACATTTTTTTGATAATAGGTATGGCACTGGCCAATCTACGATTGACGGAATTATTCGTGCAACCAACGTACTCTTGGCAGGCAAAAATATCGTAATATCAGGTTATGGATGGTGCGGACGAGGAGCAGCAATGCGTGCTAAAGGAATGGGCGCTAACGTGATTGTAACTGAAGTCGATCCTGTTAAATCATTGGAGGCAGTCATGGATGGGTTTGCCGTTATGCCGATGATCCAAGCAGCACCATTGGGTGATATTTTTATCACCTTGACCGGCGATATTCACGTTATCCGAAAAGAACACTTCAAAAAAATGAAAAGCGGCGCGATTGTCTGCAATTCTGGACACTTTGATATTGAAATCGATCTGAAAGGATTAAATAAGATCGCAAAGTCAAAGAAGCAAGTAAGGAATTTTGTTGTGCAGTATAAATTACCGAACGGAAAAGATATTCACGTACTTGCGGAAGGACGTTTAATTAATCTCTCCGCGGCAGAAGGGCATCCTCCATCAGTAATGGATATGAGCTTTGCAAATCAATCACTTTCTGCAGAATATATTTCAAAAAAATACAAGAAACTAAAAAAACTTGTTTATTCTGTACCAAAGCCAATTGATAAGAGAATCGCTGAACTCAAATTGCGGGCAATGGGTGTTAATATCGATACACTGACACCTGAGCAAAAAAAATATTTAGAGAGTTGGGAGATCG
>CAZBNI010000051.1:0-6075 GCA_964493105.1 uncultured Gammaproteobacteria bacterium | reverse complement strand
GTATCAAAGCGTTGAGTTAGATTTACGGGTCGTAAGTACGGAAGACATTGAAAAGAAAGGAGCAAAACTAATCGGTAAGCCGGGTGGAGTTGTCGTGCCAATCGGATGGGGAAACAGGGGGGCAGGAGGAAAGGTAATGGCAATTAAATACGTACGTGAAAAAAAGATACCGTATCTAGGCCTATGCTATGGAATGCAACTAGCGTGTGTTGAGTTTGCTCGAAATGTCGCAGGCCTTAAAGATGCTAATAGTGAGGAGATTGACCCGAACACAAAAAATCCGATTATTCACAGAATCCCGATGGACAGTAAATACCAAACAATTAAAGGTGAGGGCACTTCTATGAGACTTGGTACGTATGATTGTTATCTAAAGGAAAAGAGCCTCACTGCTTCTATTTACCAAAAGTACAATGAGGGCGAACTACTCTCGCAACAAAAAAAAGATAAGGACAATATCACAGCTTCAGGAAATGTAAAAATAACTGAACGGCATCGCCACCGGTTTGAGTTTAATAATAAGTATCGAGAAGTACTTGAAGAAAAAGGAATGCGGATTGTTGGAACATCTGGGGATGATTTTTTTGTTGAAGTGATTGAACTGCCAAAATCAATGCATCCTTTTTTTATTGCTACACAGGGGCATCCGGAATATAAATCTAAACCCTTGGCGCCGAATCCATTATTTTTGGAGTTTATTAAAGCTGGTTTAAAGTAGCTAGCATATAAAAAAACAAACTGCTTCTCATATGCAATTTGTTTTAGTTACTAAAGTTACGATTGCGGGTTGATGCTCACGAAAGTAGCTTGTTTTATTTTACCGTGAAAGTTTTTGACTTTACGTTTTGTAAATTTCACAGTACCGGCTACGGTAGCAAAAAGAGAATCGTCATTTGCTCGTTTTACATTCTTACCAGCACGAAATTTTGTTCCCCGTTGTCTGAGAATAATATTTCCGGCTCCTGCTCGCTGACCACCAAACAGTTTTACTCCCAACCGTTGTCCCTGACTGTCTCGGCCTAAGCTTGTTGTTCCCGTCCCTTTAACGTGTGCCATTGTCTATTATTAATAGTTATTTATTATCCGTATATTTTTGTATTTTAATGGATAGTTCAAAACATGTCAAGTAGTTACACTAGAACCTAAAAAATTAATCAAATGGATCTGGAATAGCAGTGATTGCTTCAGTAGTACTCGTAGTTTTTTTACTAATATTAGCAGTTATCAAGTTGAATAATTCAATATTGACTTTTTGTCGTTTAGCGACGATTTCACTTTTATCAATTTCCTCAGGAGCAATAATAGATGAATATAGATTTTGATATCCAAAAAAGAGAAGCCATGCAGCGAGTAGCACAAAACAAGCGTAAATGATAAATTTCAGGTTATGCCTTACAATTGTCGCAATTGAAGATGTAGAAAAGCTTATTTTCATATTAATTACTATATACCTTTGCTGACAACGCCAGACTTAGTTCGTTGTTAAAAGAGGTAAAATTTAAGTCATCGATTACAATATAGTAATCTAATTCTTCCGTAGCGAGAATGTAAGTAACCATGTTGTTCCAAGTTCCGTTAAGAACGATCTGCATTGGATATATTTTTTCTTCTGCTAGTGGATCAATAGGGGCAATATCAAATTGTTGAGCAATACCATTCTCATCTGCGATTGATTCCAAGCTTGATATTAAGTCAAGTATTTTAGTTTCATCAACAAATACTTTATTTATAGTATCAACATCTTTTTTTATTTGATTATAATCCTGCTGTGTTTTTTCAATATTCTCGCGTTGTTGCTGGTATGAGGCTAGTTCGACGCGTTTGTCATGAATTGATGTGTTCAGATCGGTTATTTTATTGTAAAAAGGAAATAGTACAAAAAAGCTTACTGATCCAATGAATACAATAAAGAGTCCTGAGAAAATATAAATTTTTTTTGATAACGTGATTTTATTCATACGCAATTTCTGCTAAAAGGGCAGTTATTTCAAAACGAATTGCTTCTTTTTGTGCGAGATTTGATAATGGGGAAGTAACGTTTGTTATCTGCGGAAATTTATTGAGTTCTGCTTGGAAAGAAAGCAGCGCGTCACGATCTTGTGCGGTGCCTACAATAAGAACCGAACTTGAAATTTGATTTATCCTCAGATTAGTAAGTGTAATTTCATCGGGGACAATGTTGCTGAATTGAAGTAAAAAATTCGACCATTCATGGTATTGCCCTTGGATATTCTGTACTCGGGATAACTGTAGATTAAGCTGATTGATAATACCTTCAATTGACGCAACTTGTTCTTTTTCCTGGATCATCTTTTCAGTTTCAATTTGGTTATTGATAGATTCGCTGAAATTGTCAAGAATTAAATACATAAACGTAAAAATTGTACCAACAATGAGCACTATACTGACGATTACAAAGCTAGCATTTTTTATGATAAAAAACGTTTTAATTTTTTTTACTTCAGTTTTTTCTTCTGGGCTCAGAAGATTGAGTGCAAGCATAGTGTAAATTAATCAAATCTCCGTAATGCAAGACCAATAGCGGTTGTATACGAGAAGAAATCAGTTGAATATTTTTCGTTTTTATCTTTGATGTGTGTTATGTTGGTCCATGGGTCGCCAATAAAACAAGTGTGGTGAAGTTCTTTTTGTAAGAATTGCGCAAGGTTCGTCATTCTGCTAACACTTCCGGTAAGCAACATGGAGTGAATTTTCTTTTTTGTTCCGACATAATTATCGTAATATTCGATATTTTTTCGTATATGCATAATAAGTCGTTGCATGATTGGTTCAAGCACTTTGTATACATTTCCGCGAGCCTTTCGCTTATCAAGACCGCATATAATTTTTGCTTTTTCAGCGTCAACTGTTGATAGTTTCATTGTTTTTGAGATAATTTCCGTCATCTCATTGCCACTGACTTCTATGGTCGAAGTGTATTGTAATGCGTTATTCTCGTAAATCATCAAGTTGATTCGACTTCTACCAAGATCGAGTAATATTAGGGGATTAGTAATATTTGCAGATTGATCGATAAGACAACGGGCAATCGCAATAGATTCATTTTCCATATTCATCGGAACAAGATCAATTTTTTTTAACACCGTAGAATACGAGTTTACTAAGTCTTTAGATGCCACTGAAGTAAAGACCGATAACTCCTTCTCGTAATTTTGATTATTTTTATCCGAATTGCTTTTCTCTCTCTTTTTCTTATTTTTTTTATTATAACCAGAAATTATTTGCCAATCAAAATACACATCATCCATATCAACCGGGATATTTTGTTCAATGCCCCATTTAATAGCACCTGCGAGTTCGTTATCCGGCACCAGTGGGATGGTAAACGTTTTTAAAAAAACCTTTTTTTCTGGCAGTGAAAGGTTAACATATGTACTATCTGGTTTACCATACTGGGGTTTATCAAATAATTGTTTAAGTAATTCGCCTACCTTTATTGGGTCCATAATCTCCCCTGAAACAATCATACCTTTTGGGACAGCAATTTCGCTAAAAGAGTTAATTTTGGTTTTTGTAGAACCAATTCTGTGGAACTGAAAAAATCTGATTTTAAAATCGCTGATATCAAGTCCTATATGGTTTTCAAAAGGATTAAATTTCATGAGTTGTTCATTCTAATTCTTGCCACGTATTTTTTTGAGTTGACCAAATACCACCAGGACCATTTGCAAATTTTGCATTAGCCAATCCTGACACGTAAGTTACCGATGCGTTAGGGGCTAATTCTAATGCATAGCCAGTAGCTTCTTTTAATTGTGCATTATTAGCTACTTTGATAAGGCCATCAGCTGCATAAAAAATTACTGTATCAGCGTTATTATTTATATCTATTGCAGGAGAACCGCTATCCAATGAATTATTTGTAGTTAATATTAAAACATAACTATCTTCATGGCCTGATCCCTGAAATACACAATTATTCTGTACGGTTATTTTGCCATCACTGATCATTAACCCGCTAGCGCTACTGTAGCCTGAATCAAGTCGAATAGTTGCGAGATTATCAAACGTCAAGGTGCCCTCAACCCAAATATTACCGGCAATATTTAATGTTGAACTATTGCTTACGAGTAGATTGCCGGTGATTTTTATTGGTCCGAGTGATTCAGTTGCTCCGGAATCAAGCGTATAGTTATCATTAATTATACCGCCATCTTCAGCTTCTTGTTTCCATTCCAGGATTTTTGCATCGGAAATCGGTAATGCTTCTGGTGGTGGATCGTCCGGAGGAGTTAGTGGAGTTGGGCAGTTAATGCTACCAGAGACTGTATTACCGCTTTGTGTTTCGCATGTTAAATCTCCACTAATCGATGAGCCCGTCACATCCTCGGCAATAACATTGCCAGTAATTGTACCGTTAGTCATTGTACCGCATTCAACATCACCAACTACTGTTGTTTGATCAATTGAATTACATAAGACATCAGTTGAATTCAGATCAGAGTTTTTGATCGTATTGGCGTGTACCGTAGCGCCAGCTGTGACAGTAACATTATCGATTTCAGTAATAACTCCACCCATCCATGTTTTAAATGTAAAATCCCCATCGGCCGAAGTCCAGCTACCTGAAGTCCAGTCAGATCCATAAAGACCAAGCCCGTTTCCATATCCCGAATTGTCATGCTTACCTGTGATGAAATATTTACTCGAGTGACTGCTTGCATTGTCAATAACAATCCAGTACGTTTCGCCTTGAGTAAGCATAGGGTTTGAATCAAATGACACGTCAATCCATCCGTAATCTTCAATCTCCCCGTGATCTATTGGGATCATCGATGCATCTAAAGTTCCGCTTGCCAATGCAGATGTTGCGGGTTGCCCACTATCATCTTCGACTATATGAACTGACGCGTCTCCAGGATTTGAATCCTTTTTTAAATAAAAGCTTACATAATTGATTACTTCAGTGACTCCGGGCTTAAAACTTTGAGCAATGTCTCTATTGCTACTACTTGATCGAAACGGAAAATCCGATGAAACTGTAGTTTGTTCCTGATCTGCGGCAAGAGCAGTACCACCTGCAACAAAAATATCACCGGTTATATATGAACCCGCGCCTCCGCTGATCGAACCATTTGAATACATACTTCCATTTATATAGCTATTATTATTCATCGTAAGTCCACCTGCTCCAACCTGTACGCCATAATAAAAAGAAGCAGCGGCGCTTGTCGCGAATTTTGAGATAGTAACTTTAATTTTTTTTTGAATCGAGTTAAAGGTTCCTAAAGATTCCACTGTATAGTCACCGCCAATACTTGTAAGTACGGTAGTGTATTCACCTCCCCCAAATGAAGTGGTTTCGCCACTGTATCCAGGCGCGCATTCATCAGGATTATTAAGGCACCATACTGCTTTTGATACGCCAGCTTCAGCGATATTAAGAGCCTGAGTAGTATTGTTCATTCGCGTGGTAACAACTCTATTATTCATGACATACGCAAAAAGCCCCATCGTGATGATAAAGACTATTCCTAGGAAAACTACTACTGCGAAAAGTGTTTGTCCTTTTTGTGTATTCATTATTGATTACGTAACGTGACTGAACTTTGTAAAGTAATTGACTGGGTTGTATTGCCGGCCGCTTTTGATTCAATTAAGATAACCTCAATGGCACTGGCGTTGGTGAGTGTTGTGTCATTAAAATTGAATTGTATCGAATCAAGATTCTCGGCAATTAATTGTGACCCAGTTGGTCGATCGCTGATTGCGTCAACTTGTATGTCGGATTTCAACTGGGTTGGATCTGATGGATTTTTGAAAAGCGCGATGTAGTCATACGTGTCTGCTATGATATTGTTATCTGTATCATACGAAGGCAGTGCTAACACCAGCGTGTCTTCGTCAGTTGTATAAACTGTTGAATTTATTGTTTCGTCAACTTCAACGTTATTTGCGCCCCTGATGGTTTTCGTGATTTTGTTGACTGCAATAACTGCGTTGGAATTGATTTCGATGTACGTAGTCTGGATATCAAATACGTTTGAATATGCAAAGTAGATTGCCAAGAGTCCGCCCAAGATCAGCGTTCCAACAACTATAGCGATGAGTGCG
>CAZBNI010000050.1:0-6079 GCA_964493105.1 uncultured Gammaproteobacteria bacterium | reverse complement strand
TATCGGCCATGTTCCCCTCGCTTTCTTTCCTTGAGTTTTGAGGTTTAATGTTTATGTACTATTTCTGGTTCTTGTATTTCAATCTACAATATCAAAACAATCGACTTATGTCAATACCGAACACTTTTTTAACTCGTTCGTTTCCTACTCAACAGTAACTGATTTTGCCAGATTGCGTGGTTTGTCAGGATCTAAACCGCGGAGTACCGCAATCTCATATGCTAAGATCTGCAAAGGAATTGTCGCAAGTACGGGAATAAGATGTGCAAGCGTATTAGGAATCTCAATTGACCATTCTGACATCTGTGCAATCTCACTATCACCGTCATTAACGACTGAAATAACACGCCCGCCCCGGGCACGAACTTCCTGCACATTGGATGCGATTTTTGCATAGCTGTCGGGCTCTTCACTATCATGCGGCGCAATGATAACAATCGGCATATTCTTATCAATCAACGCGATCGGCCCATGTTTCATTTCAGCAGCAGAATACCCTTCTGCGTGTATGTACGATATTTCCTTTAGCTTTAGGGCGCCTTCAAGCGCGATCGGATAATTATATCCCCTGCCGAGATATAAAAAGTTATTTGAATCTTTGAATGCCAGTGCAATATTTTTAATAATACTTTCGCCTCCAGAGATATCATACACAGTATCCAAAACCCGTTTTACTTTTTTCGGTAGTATTGTCAGTTCATTGATGATTTTCACTGCGTCCTCGTTAGAAATCCGCTTTTTGCCGTTTGATAACGGCTGGTTCTCGTCCATCTTTTTTGCAAGACTAAGATTGAGCAGAGAAAGCGCAACAACCTGTGACGAAAAAGCCTTGGTAGATGCAACGCCAATTTCAGGACCCGCATGCAGATATATACCTCCATCAACCATCCGCGCGATGGTTGAGCCGACAACATTAACAATTCCGAGTGTCGTAGCACCAAGCTCCTTGGCCAGCTTCACTGCTCCTTTGGTATCAGCGGTTTCGCCTGATTGAGAGATACTGACTGCCAATGTATTTGGTCTGATCACCGGAAAACGATACTGGAATTCTGATGCTTGTTCACAGGTAACTGGTATCCGTAGCATTTTTTCCATCATAAAAAATCCGACAAGTCCGGCATTCCACGACGTACCACATGCCAATAGTTTAATAGCCTCAATTGGATTTAGCCGATCACGAAAATTATCACGCATGCAGCCAAGTTGTACGTGAGGATCATCAGCCTTGATTTTACCTCCCAAGAGATTCTTGATTGATTGTGGTTGCTCATAAATTTCCTTGAGCATAAAGTGCGGATACCCTCCCTTTTCAATCATTTCCAGGTCCCATGTAATTTTTTCAACTTCTTTATTAATATCCTCATTATCAAGCGTCATGGTGCGATAACCATCACCATTCATCACGCCCATTTCACCATCTCCGAGGTACACAACCCGACGGGTATATGGCAGAATGGCTGCCGCGTCTGATGCAACAAAATACTCACCATCGCTAATGCCAATTACCAAAGGACTACCATTGCGAGCCACGACAAGCTTTCCGGGCTCTGCTGAACTTACCACGACAACGCCATACGCGCCTTTGAGCTGATGAAGTGCTTTTTGGACTGCCAATTCCAAATGTTCACCCTTATAATGTTTCTCTATCAAATGCGCAATCATCTCAGTATCTGTTTCTGTTTTAAACGTATGCCCTTCTTTTTCAAGCAACTCTTTAAGTGCCCGAAAATTCTCAATGATACCATTATGCACAATAGCGATATTCCCCTCGCAATCGGTGTGAGGATGAGCATTTATTTCTGTTGGTTCACCATGCGTTGCCCAGCGTGTATGTGCAATCCCAAGCGATCCCGGCAGCGTATGCGATTTGAGCTTTTCTTCTAGATCTGCGATCTTACCAACATTTTTCACGATTTTCAGACCTTCACTAACTACTGCAACACCAGCCGAATCATACCCACGGTATTCAAGCCGCCTAAGCCCATCAAGTAAGATTGGCGTTGCATCTTTTGTGCCTACGTAACCAACAATTCCACACATATTATTTTTTAGCCGTTAATCGTAAATAATGTTCTATAAATTCATCTAGTTTGCCATCCAAAACCGCTTCCGTGTCACCTGTCTTATATTTGGTTCGATGGTCTTTGACCATCTTGTACGGATGGAGTACGTATGATCGAACTTGACTGCCCCATGCGGCCTCCTGATACTCCCCTCTTAGTTGCTGTTTTTCCTGCTGCTTTTCTTCCAGAATAATTTTGTGCAGTTTGCTCCGGAGAATTTTCATAGCAGTTTCTTTGTTTTGCTGCTGAGAACGCTCATTCTGGCACGACACGCTGATTCCGGTTGGTTTGTGTACAATGCGTACAGCAGAATGTGAGGTATTGACTGATTGCCCACCATGGCCAGACGCAGTAAACGTATCAATACGTAAATCACTTTCATCAATATCAACTTCAGTAATGTCGTCCAGCTCCGGAAGTGCTTCAACAAGCGCGAATGAAGTATGCCGCATTTTTTCCGCATCAAATGGTGAGATACGAACGAGCCGATGTACACCAGCCTCTGAGCGTAAAAAGCCGAACGCATATCTACCGCTCACCTCCATTGTAACACTTTTGATACCAGCTTCGCTCCCTACAGACTTATCAACGATTTTGACAGTCCACCTCTTTTGCTCACAAAATCTCAGATACATCCTCAAAAGTATAGCAGCCCAATCCTGTGCGTCAACACCCCCAGTACCTGCGTGAATCGCCACAATAGCATTGCGTTTATCATATTCCCCTGAGAGTAAAATGTAAAACTCCAAAGAGTCAAACTGCTTGTGCAGTTCAGAATATTGCTTTTCAAGATCTGGCTGAAACGAAGTATCCTTCTCTTTTTGAGCTTCCCGCGCTAATGCAAGCAGATCATCTACCTGCTTGCTAATTCGATCCCACCGCGTTAATTCGTCTTTGAGCTCCTCAAAGCGCCGCCCTTTCTTTTTTGCCTCATTAGGACGGGACCAAAAATCAGGCTCCGCCATCTCATATTCCAGTGCTTTTAGTTGGTCCTTGACCCCATCAAGGTCAAAGACACCTCCGAGTACGGAAGATTTTTAACGCAAGCTTACTGATCTTCTCAATTAATTCTCTCATGGTTTTCTTTTATTACTATGTTCTACATAATAACCAATCGTGACTGTTTTGGCAAATTTGACCAAACATCCACAATGACCTATCCTTAAAGAGGATACATTTTATATACAACTTTTGAAAAAGACTTCTGAGTCGGGAGGGCTCTTTTCTACTTTTTTTATTTTGATAATTATTAACCTTATAACATCATGCGACAACAAAAACCACAGACTCCGAAAGATCTCATTAAAAAACTTGATGAAAAGAATATCAGTTATATACGCCTTCAGTTCACTGATATTTTGGGCCGATTAAAAAGCATCAGTATCTCACGCAGAGAAATTGATAAAATCCTCAAACATGGCCAAACTATGGATGGCTCATCAATTGAAGGCTTTGCTCGCATTGAAGAATCCGACCTCATCATTCGCCCTGATATCCAAACATTTAAAGTGTTTCCGTGGCCGGTAAACGGTGACCACATCGCGGCAATATACTGTGATATTGAAAAGCCGGACGGAACACCCTTTAAGGCAGATCCCCGATATATATTAAAAAACGCGATCAGTAAACTAAAAAAAGAAGGATTGGTTGCAAAAACAGGGCCTGAGATTGAATATTTTTATTTCAGAGATCAGAACTCTACCGAAACGCTTGATAAACACGGTTACTTTGACGCGTCTTCAGTAGATCAGGGAACGCGTGCTCGAAAAAAAGCGGTCTCCGCTCTTGAAAAAATGGGAGTCAAAATAGAAAGCCTGCATCACGAAGTAGGCCACTCCCAACATGAAATTGATTTACACTACCACAAAACACTAAAAATGGCAGATCATGTCATGACGAGTCGTTTTATTATCAAAGAAACAGCGATGCAGGAAGAAATTTACGCGACCTTTATGCCAAAACCAATCCCCGACCAAAATGGATCAGGAATGCACGTCCATTTCTCAATCTTCAAAAAAGATGGAGACAAAAACAGAAATGCTTTCTATGATGAAAAAAGCGAGAATCATCTCTCAAAAATGGCCCTCCATGCGATCAGTGGCCTGATGCGACACGTAAAGCCTATGTGCCTCATCACGAACCAGTGGATTAATTCGTATAAACGGCTGGTTCCAGGTTTTGAAGCCCCTGCATACATTTCCTATGGCACGCGTAACAGAACATCTCTGATCCGTATTCCGGATTTTAAAAATCCTGAATCTGCTCGCATCGAACTCCGCAATCCTGACCCAGCGTGTAACCCATACCTTGTGTTTGCTGTTATGATTACAGCAGTGCTTGATGGTATCAAGAATCCGGAAAAACTCCACAAGCCAATCGAAGAAGATATCTTTAAGATGACACATGAGCGCCGTGAAAAACTTGGTATTGACTCACTTCCTGCTGATCTCCACGAAGCAATTCATCACTTTGAAAACGATCCACTGATGGAAGAAGCGCTCGGAGAGCATGCTTTTAAATCGCTGATTGCCAATAAACGCATCGAATGGGATAACTTCCGGCGTGCGGTTACTGACTACGAAATGAACAATTATTTACCAGAGCTATAAGCATAACAAAAATCCCCTATTATATCTTATCGGGGATCTTTTTAATGCAATAATAATGCCTAATCAGCCTCATCAACGCTTTCACGTTCTTGGAGACCTGAAACAATCGCACGATAAAATCTGTCATGCACTGATTTTGCAGTCATGGTCTTGTGATCTGAAATACTGTGCCAGAATTCATGGCCGTTTTTTGCATGTTGTGCATCTTCAACAACTGCAGCGAGCAGCTCTTTTCGCTGTCCTTGAGTTTTGATTCCGCCCATCTCAAGTAAATCATCCAATTCTTGAATAATCAAAGGAAGCTTTTTGCTGTGTTCTTTAATCTTCGCAAGTGTCCACTGCTCCCCTTTGTAATACCGCATGCCCTCATAAAAACGGTCTACAAGAAGATCTTGAACATCGTTGAATTTCGTTTCATGTACTTCGGTAATTTCGGGTAATTCTGTATCAGCTGCGTCTGCTGATACTTCTTCGGCAACAGGTTCAACTTTTTTTCCTTCTGGGATGGGCTCAACCGTATCATCACTTTGCGATTCTGGATCCGTTTCTTTAAACAAAGGATTTGGGTTTTCTTGTTTATTGTGTGCCATAGGGGTCATGTTATCCTATTAATCCTCAACTTCTGCTAATGTTGCTTCAATAGTTTTTTCCTCGCCATCATGCAATATCTTCAAGGTAACTGTATCATCCGGATCATATTTCTGCAATTGCCGTGCAAGGCTATGATCACTGTCGATTTGCTGTCCATTTACCTCAAGGATAATATCATTTTCCTCCAAACCGGCAATATCAGCCGGGCTACCAGGGATAACCGCAAGTTTAGTAGGATCACTACCGCGGACAATTAATGCTCCATAATCAACCCCAAGGTTGTTTTGCTTGGAAATTTCCTCGTTGAGTATCAAATAACGGACGCCTAAATACGGCCGAATGATCTTCCCATATTCTTGCACGCTTTCAATTGCTCGTGTTGCTTGATTGATGGGAATTGCAAATCCGATCAGCTGTCCTTCGCGATTGATTGCAGTATTCACGCCAATAACCTGGCCATCAAGATTGATTAAGGGGCCGCCAGAATTTCCGTGATTGATTGCCGCGTCCGTCTGTATAATATCTTCTAGTGTTTCTGAATTGCCATTGCCATCACCTGCACGTACTGTTCGAGAAAGTCCTGATACAATACCGCGAGTTACCGTGTTTTGATACTGACCAAGCGTATTACCGATTGCAATAACAATCTGGCCAATTTGCAAAGTGTCAGAATCACCAAGCTCAACCGGTGTCACCCCCTCTGCCTCGATCTTAATCAGTGCGATATCATTAAACGGATCTGTATCAAGTACGGTTGCAGCATATTGTTCACCATCATTCATAATCACGGTATACCCGGCATCCTGTGTTGAAACA
>CAZBNI010000049.1:3576-6103 GCA_964493105.1 uncultured Gammaproteobacteria bacterium | reverse complement strand
CCCTCCAGAGATGTCGGCACACCTTGTAAAGCATGATACGGTGTATGGTATTTGGGATCACGACGTATCACATTATGAAAAAGGTTTGATTGTTGATGGTAAGAAGTATCCGATTATTGGCGAAAAAGATCCCAAAAAACTCCCTTGGAAAGAGCTTGATGTGGATATTGTGATCGAATCAACGGGACGCTTTACCAAGCGTGAAACGGCAAAAGCGCATCTTGATTCTGGCGCAAAACATGTGATTATATCCGCGCCAGCCAAGGGTGGCGGCGTTGATATGTTTGTTATGGGGGTTAACGAAGAGGGTCTCAGAGATCAGGATATTACTTCAAACGCTTCATGTACAACCAACTGTATTGCACCGGTCATGGCAATTATTGAAAGTAATTTTGGTATCCAAAAGGCATCAATGACAACTATCCACTCGTATACCGCTGACCAGAATCTCGTGGACGGTTCACACAAAAAAGACCTTCGCCGTGCCCGCGCGGCTGCCCAAAATATTGTTCCAACCACAACGGGTGCAGCAGCAGCAACAGGCGAGGTTGTGCCCGCAGTTGAAGGAATTTTTGACGGTTTTGCTGTCCGCGTACCTACACTGGTCGTATCACTGTCAGATTTTACCATCCTTTTGAAAAAGGAAACAACCGTAGAAGAAGTCAATAAGGTGATTGTCAAGGCATCAAAGACCGATCGTTATAAGGATGTATTAGAAGCAACCGATATACCATTAGTTTCTTCGGATATTATCGGCAATACGCATGCTTCAGTCGTTGATTTGGGACTCACAAAAGTTATTGCCGGCGATTTGCTCAAAATCGTTTCCTGGTATGACAATGAATGGGGCTATACAGCAAGTCTAGTAAGTTTGTGCAAACATACCGGAAAACGACTTGGTTTGGTATAATAAATGAAATTATCAAGAAAGGGGGTGAATAATGTGAAAAGTAAATACTTGCCAGTATCATTTGCAATATTTGGTCTGATGTGTGGAATCTTTGGTTTTTTCACCGAAGTAAGGAACGAACTGATTATTATTTCTTCAAGCTTTTATCTGCAGATGGCGATAGTTTCCTTTCTTGCTGCAATTTATTTTGAAATCTGTAGGAAGCATCGCTGATAATCTCACAGTATCCTTTTTTAGAAGGGGATTGCGTCTTTTTTGCATTCTTGCTTAGGACATTCGTCCTTGATACTGAGTTTCGTTGTACTTATAATAAGAACACTTAATAAGAACACTTGTTTGTTCCGTCTTCGTCTTCAGGCAGAGCCTGATCCGGCTTCGCCGGAAGCCCTAACAGATTGAGATTCAATTCATGTTCTACGTGTATATATTAAAAAGTATCAAGAAAGGCCGGTTATATATTGGCTTAACTTGGAATGTAAAAAGACGTTTTTGTGAGCACAACAGTGGAAAAGTCATCTCAACTCGTTCGTATATACCGTATGAACTTATGGCAGTTGAAAATTTTAATGATAAGGCAAAAGCACGTCGTCGAGAATTACAAATTAAAAAATCAGGTCTACTACGAAAGAAGTTTAAAAACATGCCGCCTTCGTCTAGCCCGGTCCAGGACGCATGGTTCTCATCCATGTAACACCGGTTCAAATCCGGTAGGCGGTAAATTTTATGAGAACCCCTTTACAAAAGTGGTTCTCATCACTCTCCGTAAATAATAGGTATCGCTCGGCACGGGACCCGAGATCCCGTCATTCAATCATATCATGTCGATATGACGTGACGGGACAAGTCCGTGGTCTCGCGATGATTAATTTCAATTTTATGCATTTAATTATTCGACTCTTATTAAATTCAGGCGCCCTGCTTGTTGTCGCCTATTTGGTGTCAGGATTTGAAGTTGATAGTTTTTGGCCCGCAGCTGTTGTTGCGGCGTTGATTTTGGGTATTGCGAATGCAGTACTCAAACCAATTTTGGTCATTCTGACACTTCCCATCAATATTTTGACGCTGGGGCTCTTCACTTTTATCATCAACGCAGGTCTTTTGTGGCTTGTAGCATCATTTGTAAGCGGATTCACTATTGATTCATTTTGGCCAACAGCAATTATTGGCGGCGTGGTATTATGGGTGATTTCATGGTTTACTAACGCTATTACTAAAAAATAGGTTGTTATACCGAGAGTATGCGCAACATTTTTAAATATGGTGCGTATGTAACAGAGCTGATTCATACAACGTACGTACCCTTTCAGTATATTTATTTTGTAGCCGTCAGGCGTAACCAATACTGCGATAGTGAATTTTAGTATTTGTACAAGCGGGTTAGTATTGGGGACATATATCCGTCTGTGCCACCACTCACTTTTTTTAAAAAGCTGGTTTCGAAAGCATTACAACCCACGGTGGGTTTTTCAAGGATCATGGACTTTATATTACGGCGTGTTATTATTTCAAGTGATCGTACAAGGATTACAAAAGATTAGAGATAAAAAATAGTTTGTTTAGGGAAAAAGAACTTTTAAAATATAAGGAGTAAATGATGAACGGTGTCAAGATAGCTGG
>CAZBNI010000049.1:0-3566 GCA_964493105.1 uncultured Gammaproteobacteria bacterium | reverse complement strand
ATAGGCGTTGCCTTGCCAAAAAGGATAGTGACGAATGATAATATTGTAGGTATACTGCTTGACAAACGTCAGAAAGTGCTTGATAGCGGTATTAAGTTAACCCCAAAGCAAATGGAGGAGTACGTAACGAGCGACGAATGGATTAAAGCTCGTTCAGGTATTAATGAGCGTCGTTTTGCGGAAAAATCTGAAACAACCAGTGATTATGCGGCCAAAGCTGGACACGATGCATGGACTGATGCTTATGGCGATGGTTTAGAGCTACCTGATTTTCTATTAGTGGCGACAGTAAGTCCTGATCATATAACAACACCCACCACTTCAGTTATTGCTCATAGAAAAATGGGCATCCCGGTCCATTTACGAGATAAAAATGGTAAAACATCTCTTCGCAGATTTATAGCCCGGGATATAACACAGGCGTGTTCAAGTTTTATGGTAGCTTTAGAGGATGGTTATTCCCTGATTAGTAGCGGAGAATGCAAGCGGGGTATAGTTGATGGCGCCGATCTTATGACTCGTGTTACGAGCTGGAATAGACGATCTCCCTTTGTTATTCTGGCTGATGCGGGGGCTGCCATAGCTTTGGAAGCCGTTCCTGAAAAGGAATCTTGGTTTGTTCCTAATGCTTTTTTTGCTGGCATTAATGGCGGTCCAGATGGTGAGTATGAAAGACTCATTATGAATCGGGCAGGTGGGGCGGCTTTACCTACCATAATAGAACACCTTGATCCACGCGTGGATGAACACATGATGTTCATGAATGGCAATGAGGTTTTTAGAAAGATTGTTCGGATGGTGGCTGATAAAATCATTCCGGCAGCTTTAGAGCATGCTGGCCTGGTCTTAAAAGACATTGATGTTCTAATTCTGCATCCAGCAAACCTTCGGATGATTGAGGCAATCGTGGAGCGGTTGCTCAAGGCGAATCCAGAAATTGCCATACGCATGGCGACAAGAGAAGACGTTACGGGGGAATTGGTTTTGGCGAAGGGTGAATCAGCTCCGCGATCAGGTGCTCATACCATCGTCTGCTATACCAACATTGATCATTTCGGTAATACCACCTCACCCAGCATTCCGCTTAGTATTTTTGAGGCTCGTGAATTTGGCGTTATAAAGCCTGGTAAACGAGTTATGCCAGTAGCTTATGGCGGCGGTTTTAGCTGGTGTAGTGCTATTATTGAATGGGGTGGAAGAAACCATCCAGCTTTTCAAAAAGTCGATTAATAAGCATTTTCGTTTTTTGCATAATCCTGTCACAGTAATAAGTGGCAGGATTTTTTTAATTTGATTTTTAATATTTACAAAAACGCTTTTTTCTGGTATACTAGTGTTATACGTAACAGTATGAACACTCCAAACCAAAATAAAAAAGGAAGATCATCCAAGCGTTACTTACTACTGTGCATATTCGGCGCAGTACTTTTTTTGTTGGTCATTATTTTAGTACTCTCCGGTAAACAACCAACGCCGACATTGATAACAGACAACGGTAGTACAGCATTATCATTGGATGGCGAAGTTGTAATTGACTTTGACTGGCCCGTTGAACGAAATATTAAATTCACAATCTCACCGCATGTGTATGGTTCAATAGAATACTCAGACATGATGTATGGAGAACATTTAGCTCGTCGGTTAGTTTTTCGTCCGGAAGTAACCTGGCTGCCAGGAGCAACGTATGAGATTTCACTCATCAATGTAAAGAGCGCCTTGCTCCCGTATCAAAATGCACAGACTCACGCGATTACTTTTACAACAGCAACGGAACCACAAATTGTTTCTCTTGAACCTACGGTAGAAACTGAAATTCGCCCAGATACTGCATGGACTGCCAAACTCGATAAACCAAATGTTGGATCGGTCGGTTTTGAATTTCAGTTCGAACCAGACATTGAATCAGACGTTGTATTGTCTGATGATAAAATGGTATATACTATCACACCGAAGATGCTTTTATCTCAAGGGGGAAGTTATACCCTGAAGGTCAATAAAAAAGTACTACGGCATCTCCTTGGCACTGATGAGGTTGCGTATCAGAGCGAGGAAGAAGAAGTCTGGTCCGGCGCGTGGGATGTTCGCGAGGCGCCGGGTATTGAGAGTTTTGAGCCCCATGGAAGTACAGTAACGATGGATAATCAGATACAGGTCCAATTTTCTGAAAATGTTGATTTTGATTCTTTTAAAGAAAAGGTAGCAATTGAGCCTGAGCTCAAAGGCACATGGGAGACTGAAGATTATAAAACACTGACCTTTGATCCTGCTAATTTACAGAAGGACACAACATATTCTGTTACAATTCAGAAAGGACTTGAAACGTTTGGTGGTGGGTATTTAGAAGAAGACTCAGTACATACTTTTACCACAATTGGACCGGTTACTATTGCACGCTCGTCCCCTGCGAACGGAAACGGAGGCATTGGTGTGAATAGCGCGGTTCAGATTACCTTTGACCAGCAGGTAGATCATAGTTCAGCTGAGGAACGATTTAGCATTGATCCTATTGTTGACGGTGCTTTTTCGTGGGAAGGGAATACTATGACGTTTACACCGTCAACCTTGTATGCGTTTAATACTACGCATACAGTCACGTTAGCTGCGGGCATCAAGAGTGTTATTGGTTTTGATTCAGTTAGTGAGCAGACGGTCGCTTTTGCTACAGAGTTGTCAGTTACCAAGCTTACGGTTCCATTTCACCGCCAAGAACATAATCTGAGCTGCGAAATTGCGACACTCGTGATGGCTTTAGCGTATAGGGATATCCATATAAGCGAGGCGGAGATTATCAGCTTCATTGGTATTGACCCTCCACTGCAAAAGGAAAATGGCGTGTGGGGTAATCCTCATATTGCATTCGTAGGGGATATAGATGGCCATCAACCATCGACTGGGTATGGCGTGTACTGGCAGCCGATTGCCAATGCTGCCCAGCAGTACGGTAGCTCATCGTATTGGTTTACCGGTTGGACCCTACAGCAACTTACAGCGGAGATCCAAAAAGGAAATCCGGTGATTGTCTGGGGGACGGCTGGTTCCGGTTCGCGTATTGATTGGCAAACGCCAACCGGTGGAAATGTGGTCGCGGTCAACGGAGAACATACCAGGACTGTCATTGGTTATATTGGTTCAGCAGAAGATCCTTCCACAATTATTACACTTGATCCGCTTTCAGGTGAGAAGTATTTTACCAAAGACAGTTTTTTGTGGAATTGGGGACTGCTGAATAACAGCGGGGTGGTGGTTGAATAATTTAGTAACTTTTATTTACTTATATTTTTAAAAAGGATTTGACAATTTATAATATTATTGCTAGTATAAAATGACATGTTTGATATATAATAATTAAAAATTTAAATTTATGTACAAAAAAGGAGAACAAAATGGACGTCATGATGGTAGTGAATTTAATTTTTCAGAAACTGCCGAAAAAATTGCTCGCGCAGATAAAACAAAAAATGATGCAGAACACGAACAACGAGAAGCAAGAGAAGTAACAGAAAAAAAATTAGGAATTAATTTAACTATTGATAGTATAATCACTTTACATAAAGAAATAATATTTG
>CAZBNI010000048.1:0-6103 GCA_964493105.1 uncultured Gammaproteobacteria bacterium | reverse complement strand
ATAACTGTTTCTCGGTCCTCAACATTTCCAAACACCATATGTATTGGACCTGAGAATTGAGGTGCGAGCACATTGACCAATACACCCGGTGCGCATAAATCACCGCAATGAATTATTTGCTCAATACCATTTTTATTCATCCATGCTAATGCTTTTGCCATATTTGGAACATTATCATGGCTATCAGATATGATTGCGATTTTCATGATGTTCGATATTTAGTTAATAATCGAATAAATTCTTTATTAAACTGTTGAATCTCCTTTTTCAAACGCTTAGCCGTCCGCGTACGAACTGGGGGGTTGTAGTGCCGTAAATAAACAGGCAATTCTTTTAAAACCAGCTTGGGATTGTGGTGGTGTAATAATATTCGATCTCCATACTCTCGTAATAGTCCAATCGGTCCCGCGCCCTCCAGCTTATCAGCTTCGAAAACAATAATGCCCTCTTTAGTCTTAACAAGATGAAAACGAGCGGTGTCATGATACATAATGGCTAACTGCACAGCATTAATAAATTCTTTATCCAAACCAATCTTAGCTAGAAATCGTTTAGCCATCTTTCCGCTCTGCTGAGAGTGCGTTTTGCCTCTCGTTTTCGGCGCTATATCATGAAGCAATGCGGCTATGCGGCATACTTCCACATCAGCCTTTTCTTGCTTTGCAATATACACCGCTGTTTTTGAAACAGACAAAGCATGGTCCAAATCATGATATGGATTATTGTTCTTTTTATAGACACGCCTAGCAAATGCCTCAATTTTTTGTAACTGTTGTTTGGATCCCTTCATAATACTCTTATGTTAACCGCCACTCTTTCAGTATCTTTCTGCAGGTGCAATGATTCCCCAGATGGCATACCGCTACTCTACCAGCAGTAAACTTTTTTAATTTGCCTTCTGGCGGGCTATCTGTTTGACCTAACGTGATATGCGGCAAATATTTTTCATAACCCGCTTGCTGTGTAAAATTTTTAACCCAGTTCAATGTCCCATAACCTACCGTCTGACCATTATCAAGATAAAAGGATTCCGAAACAACATCACGTCTGAATTTCTCGATACCACTCATTAGAGAATTATGTAATCGCCGTAACTCGTCAGTCATCACAATATCTAATCCAGCAGTTCCATTTTTATCAACTATAACGCTCTTAACATCAAGCTCTAACGGCCGAACATTGGTTAAACTTTTCCCAACTACAGTTAAAACGTCATCAAGATTATCAACGCATGCTTGTACAAGGGTAATGTGCGGAAGATGTGTCTCGTCTAATAAAATTGCTGATGATGAATTTCGTTCTCTAATACCTCTACTCAACGACACCACCCACTCCCATATCTCCAGCGGGGGTAATAAAACAGCATCAATGGCAATAGTATCTTCCATGATATGTAGTATACACTATCCTCCTAAATATATCCTCTTATCATATAATAAAGCGTTGCTGCATACTCCCGCACGACTGCCCTAAAATCACCAAGATTTCTGAAATAATTGTTGCCGAAACTCGCCTTTTCATACGCTGCTACACAAATAATATCTGCAGTGCGCTTTTCAAATACGTTACACGCTCGTGCCGTATGATAGTCTGATGTAACAACAAACGCTGTGTTCCAGCCTTGTTCTTCCATAATCGCCAAACTATTGATCGCATTTTCATAGGTACTGCATGATCTGGGCTCCTGAATAACTTGTGCTTCGTCAAAACCACGCTGCCTGATGTATGCTTCCATAAATTGGCTTTCTGTATACTTATGGTCCTGCACCTGACCGCCCGCAACAATAATATGTTCACTGTAACCCGCTTCATACAGCTCAAGACCGGCATCAACGCGCTCTTGCACACCCCACGGAAGCATTTTCAGATCAGTTACAATCCCGCCACCCAAGATGATGATAACATCTCGTTGCTCCGGCATTTCATCCCTCACCAATGGCTGGGCCAACAGCGTATGAAAATTTGATATCGTTCCTAATAAGAGTACAACGCACAAACCAAACATAAACCACAACAGTATGGTCGCGTAGCTATTTTTTTTATTAAACTTTATCATGCGTTTCGAAACTTTTTAAGTATTTTTAAATCACTTATTTCTCTCCTGTCATGCGGAGTTTCAAGTATCCAATCTACGGAACGTAACAAAGTATGTTGCATCATGGCTCGAAAACCTTTTTCTCCAATCTGGCCAAGTCCAATGTGTTCGTGCCTGTCTATATGTGATCCAAGTTCTTTTTGCGTATCATTCGCGTGAATCAATTTCAATTTTTTTAATCCTATATGCTTTTTAAATTCTTTCAAGGTTTTTTTAACTTCCGCTGTGGTACGCAGATCATAACCCGAAACAAACGCGTGGCACGTATCAAAACATACGCCTATGTCATATTCTTTATTTGCCTTGATAATCGCGCCGATTTGTTCAAACGTACAGCCCATAATTGTGCCTCCCGAACCAGCCGAGTTTTCAATCAGGAATTGGGCGCTTCCTTTGTACCCTATCATGATCTTGCGAACACCGATAATTGTTTGCTGAAGTGCTTTTTCCTGCCCCAAATCCTTTGCTGATCCAAGGTGCGTCATCACAGCACGCGCGCCAAGCAAAGAAGCTCGCTCCAATTCTTCACGAATAACGCGAATCGATGCTAAGCTCACCTTTTCTTTTGCTGAGGCGAGATTAATAAAGTACGGCGTGTGGATATAATAATTTTTTATATTTCCTTTTTTGCAGTTGTTTTGAAACGCAGATAATGTCTCCTCGCCCAAAACCGGCGCCGGACCGCCACGTGGCGAACGCGAAAACATCTGAAAGCATTCGCATCCAGCTTGCGCCGCGTTAAGCGGAGCTTCTTGCACACCGCCAGCTATTGATACATGCGCGCCAATATTCATAGTATGGTCATTATATCACTTACTCCAAACCAAAAACACCTCCCAATAATGGGAGTTGCTTTGGATAATTTTAAGTGTATTAAAAAATTGTTCTTTATTTTTTACCTCTTTATTTTTTATCCTCTTGTTTCTTTAACTGCTTCAGCTCTTTTTTTACATCCTTAATGTGTTTTTCTGTAGGCAAACTTTCGGGCGTTTCACTTCCGATGTCTTTTATAGTTTGTCTAACTTTTCCACCAACCATAAAGTGTGCATTTGAAGCTGCTTTACTTCCCCTTATATTATCCTTTTGAATTTTTTCATCTGTTTGTTTAATTTCTTCAAAGTTTTTATGTGGTCTTGTTGGAATAATTTAATTCATCCTTATAAGTATTAAATTTATTAATTATAATTTCGACATTATAATTTTTAATAGTTTCTATAATTCAGTTCTTTTGACCTCCTGTTTCTAAAATTAGGATAACCAATACTTAATTTGCATCTTTCCCTGCCAACAGTTTAAATACTTTCTTCCCACTTAAGACGGTTCGTAAATAATCACGATACTCATCAGAATCAATCTTTTTAAGCACGTCTTTATCTTCTTTGTACCGTTCTTTACCGATATTAACTTCAGAATCAATCTCTTTATCATCAACTGTTATCTTTTCTTCCTTTACAATTTTTCTCATGATCAAGGCTGCTTTAACTCGCTTTTCAGCACGCGGTTCAAATTCTTTTTTCAGGTCATCAGTTGACTTCTTGATGCTCGTGAGATAATCGTCAAATTTCATGCCTTGTTCTGTTACGTTATGTTCCAACTCATGCATCATCTTATCAAGTTCAGCGTCAATCATCATCTGCGGCAACTCACCAAAAGTTGATTTCGCAATAATTTCATCAATCATAGACAATTCCCAGCGTTGGTGCTCCTTGTCCCGCTTTTCCCGCTTGATATTTTCTTCGATCTGCTTTTTAAGGTCGTCAAGTTTTTCAAACTTACCGATTGTTTTCGCAAATTTGTCATTCAGTTCTGGTTTTTCGATTTCAAAAACGCTGTTCACTTTAACTTTAAATTCAACCGGTTTGCCTGCCATATCTTTTTGATGATACTCTTTTGGAAAAGTCAGCGTAAACTCTCGCGTTTCACCTTCCTTCATCCCAATAATCCGCTCTTCAAAACCTGGTACAAAACTGCCCTCGCCAAGCTGAATAGGTTGGCTTTTGCTCTCTCCTCCATCTACCGGAATTTTATCACGGAATGTCTGTATATCAGCTTCTACCTTATCTCCTTTTTGAGCAGGCCGCATTACGCGCTTTTCCTTGCCCAGCATTTTTTGCAAATTGGCTAGTGCATCATCAATTTCTTTTTGTTCAACCGCAACTGCTTTTTTCTCAACTTTTACTGCTTTGTAATCACAGAGGTTTGTGGAAGGTAGTAAGGTTACCGTAGCCGTATATACAAAAGTATTGTTTGGCGCAATCTTTTCAACAGACACTTCCGGCGAGCCTATAGTCGTTAGTTTTTCCTGTGTTACTGCTTTTGGAAATGTAGCCTTTACCGCAAGTTCAGCTGCCTCCTGATACACTCTCATTTCGCCAGCATTGCGCATCACTACATCCAACGGCGCTTTACCTTCACGAAATCCTGCTATTTTTACTGTCTTTGAAATCTTTTCAGCAGCTGCGGTCAGATGTGGTTTGAGCTCGTCAGTTGTCAACTCAATGGTCAACTTGATCTGATTTTTTGGTAATTGTTCTGAAGTTACATTCATGATGTTTTAAAATTTATTTTTCTGAATTCTTAAAATATAGCCAAGGAGATTAAAAAAGACATGGATAAAAAAGTAAAGACATACAGCCATGATACCAATTTTCCATCCAGGGAAAAATGTAATGCTGACCAATGCAAACGCGCCTATTGAATAATCAATCTGATCAAAAGGCATCCACATATCGCCTGGTTTGATATTAATGCGCCGTTTTAAAAAACTGCGGATTGAATCGCCCCACACCGCACCCAAACCAAGCAGTAAACCGATCACCCACGACGCTTCAACATAATCAAACAAACTCAGCGCTTCAAAAAATTCAAATCGGTATAAATACTGCTGGCACCAAAAGGTGAGGATCGCAAACAACGTACCAAAGAAAATCCCTCGCCATGTTTTGTGGCTGCCAAAAATCCGTTTTCCTTTCCATGTTTTCCCAAAATCAACAGGATAGTTCAAAAAGGGAATAAATCGAGACAATGATGCCGCCAGATTTGCTATACCTGCTGGAATAAAAAACCAAACTGATTGTCCAAATAATTCCCACATAACTCTTTAGTCTTTCGGTCGATTATCAATAATACGCTTTTCTTTTAGTTCATTTTCCATACCAAGCATCTGAAGTAATTCAGGCAATTTCTTTTCAATTACATTAGCGGTAATAAATACTTCGTTGTGAATCGCCTTTCGGAGCTGTTGTTTCATTGTCTCAAAAATAACTCCTTCTTTTGCTGCTATATACACGACAATCTCATCAATCTCATACGGATCATTGTTCTTTTTTCGTATCTCAACCTGCCATTCTTCAATATCAGGATTATTGGTCATAATCGGATAAAATTGGTTGAGATTTACCAATTCTCCCTTAACTTTTGTTAGGTGAAACTCTTTGATTTCTGAACTTCGCTGAATATCCATTTTAATTCGCGGCACAGTCTTACCGCAATGTGGACAAGGTTCATACTCAATCCCTTCTATCATATCACCAGTTCGGTATCGAACCACGATCGAACCACGCCATCCAAGTGACGTGTAAACTAATTCTCCGGGCTCACCGTCCTTCACACGCTTCCCCTCCTTATCAACAACTTCAACATATTCCAGATCAGGGTACAGGTGATATCCGGAACGTTCATGGCATTGTATCCATGCTACTTTTCCTTCAGTAAACGCATAGGTTGATAAAAATCTGACATCTTTTGCGCCAAGTTCGTACAGTAGTCCTTTTACCTTATCCTTAAGGCCAACGCTTGCGCGCTCTCCTCCGCTAATCACAACCTTGAGATTTGAAAAATCTTTTTTTTGTTTAACCGCTTCCCTCATTAAGTGATACCCATAGCCTGGAATAAACGCTATCAGTCCCGCCTTTAAGCCCTCAATCGCGTCCATAATCTTTTGAGTTCCCATCACTTTTCCGCCGCCCGTCTGTAGCGATGTCATGCCGAGCTTAGTTAATGCATTAT
>CAZBNI010000047.1:0-6152 GCA_964493105.1 uncultured Gammaproteobacteria bacterium | reverse complement strand
TTGTATTCGAAAGAAACACTCGAAGGCGCATTAGCAAAACTCCCGGCAAATTTTTCATCCAAAATACTGAAATGGCCTTTTAGTTTTTTATGGACCCAATTTCGACTTGCTTTTGAGATACTTATGCATAAACCTGATGTACTTTTTGTACCGGCACATACGGTTCCAGTTATATGTCCCCTTAGGACTGTTACGACGCTACATGATATCGGGTTTGAACGTTTTTCATCATTGTATTCAAAACAGTTTATAGGACCGAAAAATTTAATAGCACGTTGGTTTTTACACATCATCGTTCGTTTGGTAACATTTGGTAAATATGGTACTAGTGAACTTGATTATCATCGATGGTCGGTACGCCTTGCCCTACGTAAGGCGTCAAAACTGATAACTGTTTCCAAATTTTCAAAAAATGAAATTGTAAATCGGTTTAAGGTTCATCCTAATAAAATTGTTGCAATACCAAATGCGTACCATCCTGACTTTAGAAAAATTGAAGATCACTACACTATCGAGCATACAATGATTAAATACAATATTCGCTCTCCGTTTTTTCTTAATATCGGCCGGCTAGAGGAGAAAAAGAATACATTAAGACTCGTACAAGCATTTGAGATTTATATCCATGACGCCAACGACCGGAAATCAAAATTAGTACTAATCGGCTCAAGAGGATTTGGATATGAAAAAATTCAAAAATATATCAAGGACCATAAACTAACTGATAGGATTGTTATGCCGGGCTGGGTTCCAAATAGTGCTCTAACTTATTTTATGAATAAAGCAATCCTTTTTCTATTTCCGACTCTTTATGAAGGTTTTGGCATGCCTGTTTTAGAGGCAATGGCGAGTGGAACACCGGTTTTAACATCCCGAATAGAATCAGTACAAGAAATTGCTGGTAATGCGGCATATTTAGTTGATCCCCATAATTGCAAAGAAATTGCCGAAGCTATGATTTATTTGACTACAAATGATGATTACCGATTTGAGCTTATTCAAAAAGGACTCAATCAAGCCAATCAGTTTTCATGGAACAAGACAGCCCTACAAACACTGGCTGTTATAAAATCAGCGTAAATAATGCGAAAAACCTCAATTTATCGCACAAATGTTGCGAAAAATGGCTTTTTGTGGTATGTTAATTTACACTATATTGAACGTATGCAGTATGATTGAAGAAGAAAAAGTATCTTTTAAATGGCCCTTACTTGGTCATAATAAAGTAAAACAATACTTAAAATCATGTTTACAAAATGAGTCGCTTGGACATGCATATCTTTTTAGCGGGCCACAACATACCGGAAAAATTTTTACCGCTTCATTGATTGCATCCACGCTCCTTTGCGAAAATGCAGGCGGAAAAAAGCCTTGTAATAATTGCAATTCCTGTAGCCAAATAAGTAAAAACCTGCATCCTGATGTGACATTTGTAACGTTGCAAGAAGGTAAAAAAAATATTACAATTGATCAAATACGGGATTTACAGCACGCATTATCATTACGTTCATTTCTTGCGAATTATAAAATTACAATAATTGAGAACGCTGAACTACTTAATGAAGAAGCGGCTAATGCACTTCTTAAAACACTTGAAGAGCCTGGCGAAAAAACACTTTTTATTCTTTGCACTGCGAGTAAGGAAGCGCTTCCACAGACAATTACTTCACGTTGTCAAACGATCCAGTTTAATTTAGTTCCGCAATACCTTATTGAAAATTGGCTGATTTCTCGAGGCAAAAGTAAAAAAGAAGCGCGTGTTATCGCTCGATTTTCTGAGGGTCGTCCTGGTATTGCAACTCAAATGCTACTTGATGAGTCTTTCTTAAATGAACGAACCGAACATAATAACACACTTATTGAACTTTTAAAGAGTGATTTAAATGAAAAATTTGCGGTAATTAACACTCTTATTCAATCAAGTGATTTTCAAAATAATGATGAATCAATAGATCTATTTTTAAAAGATTGGATTATTCTACTACGTGATATTATATTGGTAAAGAATAATATACAGCACGTCTCTAATACACTTTTCATTAACCAAATTAGTGCGCTGGCTTGCAATATGAATATTGATACAATACAGCGGGCCATTATAAATATTTCAGCTTCAAGAAAACTGGTCAAACAATCTGTAAATCCGAAATTAATCCTCGAAAATTTAGTTTTGTCTATATAACTTTATGAAGAAAATTTTAATAATCATCTTTGTAGTAGTGCTCAGTATAGGTCTTACAGCGTGTTCTACAAAAAGTAAAAATTCAGCTACAGACGGCGGAGTCTACGAGTCTAAAAACTTTGGAGAAACATGGACTCAAAAAGTTTTTATGAACGAAACCTCGGAAGGTACGCAAACAATCAATGATGTCAGTACCCAGTATATGTTATTTGATCCAATCGATAAAAATACTATTTATTTAATGTCGCAGAAAAGTGGATTGTTTAAGAGCACAAATCAGAGTGATCAGTGGACCAGAACCGGTCTTACATCTACAACAAAAAGTCTTTTAAGTATTGATACGCTTAATAACAATGTTTTATATATAGTTCATGGAAAAAATATTTTAAAATCAGTCGATGGTGGTACGAAATGGAGTACTATCTATACTGAGTCACGTCCGGGGCAAGCATTAAACAGTGTAGTGGTAGACCCATTCAAATCAAACGTTGTGTACGCAGCATCCACTTACAGCCTCATCCGAAGCTTTGACTATGGGATTACGTGGGAGTTATTAGAATGGACCGGCCCTAAGATTTGGAAAATGTACCGAAGCGAAAAAAGGCCAAGTGTATTTTATATTTGGTCTAATACTGGTATCCTTATTTCTGTTGATGGGACTAAAACTTGGAAAAATATCACCGAAGAGTATAACAAGAAGTTATCAATTTTAACACTTTCATTTGACCCAAAATCCGAAGATTTTTTACTTGGTACAAAAACGGGAATTGTCAGAAGTTTTGATAGCGGTACAACATGGGAAACCGTACCTACGCTTTTTGATTTTAAAAAAGTACCGATTTCAACTGTAGTTCAAAATCCAACGAATACGCGTGAAATTATGTTCAGTGCGTCAAATAAGTTGCACAAGACAGATGATGGCGGGAAGACATGGCGTGTTTTTAAAACTGTTCCGACATCTCGAAGTATTAACTATTTAATTGCTGATCCGTATCACCAAAATACTGTTTACCTTGGTACGTATCGCGCACCATCTAAATAACTTAAAAATAAATAAATAAAATATGTCATTGGTGAATGAAAAAAAAGATCAATTTGAAAACGCAGTAAGTCATCTTAAAAGCGAGCTGAGTACTATACGAACTGGACGTTCAAATCCCTCTCTAGTAGAAAATATTAAGGTGGATTATTACGGAACTAAAACACCATTACCTCAGGTCGCCTCAATTAGTACGCCTGACCCACAATCAATTGTAGTACAACCATGGGACAAGAATGCCCTTCAAGACATTGAAGCAGCTTTGCGAAATTCTGACTTGGGCCTTAATCCAGTGGTTGAAAGTAATCTTATCCGCTTGCCGATTCCTCCATTAACTGAAGAACGTCGAATAGAACTTGCCAAAGTTGTAAATCAAAAAGTAGAAAATGCACGTATCAGCATCAGAAATGTCCGTGAAGAACTTTGGAAGGCTATCAAAGAGCAAAAAAATAATGGTGAAATGTCAGAAGATGATATGTTTGGACAGCAAAAAGATTTACAGCAGATTGTGGATGAATATAACGAGAAAGTTAAAGAAATTGGAATACGAAAAGAAAAAGAAATCATGACTATCTAATATAGCCTATGTTGCTTACGATATTGCTATTTATTGTTATACTCGGAGTAATAGTCTTAGTACATGAGATGGGGCACTTTTTAGTTGCCAAAAAGACTGGAATGCATGTAGATGAGTTTGGTTTTGGGTTTCCGCCGCGGATTTTTGGTATTCAAAATGTAAATAAATCAGGTCCTGGTCAAAAAAAATGGAGACTGATTAAAGGTCGTAATGAACCTGAAGATGATAATAAAAATACTATTTATTCAGTTAACTGGATTCCAATTGGTGGTTTTGTAAAAATAAAAGGAGAACAGGGAGATAAACGTGATGACCGGGATAGTTTTGCTAGCAAAAAATTATGGCAAAGAACCGCGGTATTGTCAGCTGGCGTGGGAATGAACTTTGTTTTAGCTTTTGTTATTATTGCCATTGCTTTTAGCATCGGTTTGCCAAGCATGTTAACTGACACGCTACCTGAGTCCGCAGATATACAAAAAAGACAACTACAAATTATTGAGGTAGACGGTGAAAGTCCTGCAGCTGAAGCGGGTATTAAAATGGGCGATATTATCGTATCAGTAAATTCGGAAAAACTAGAAACCGTCACAGAATTCCAAGAAGTTAGCTCCAAGTCAGACACTGAAATGGCAATCACAATATCCCGAGGAGCAGAAGAAATTGACATTATCGTGACGCCAAAAAGTTTATATGATAATAAAGGCGCAATCGGCGTATGGTTGGCTGAAACAGGGATTGTTCGGTATCCTTGGTATTATTCAATCTGGATGGGACTAAAAACTACTGTGGTGCTAACATGGAGGATCCTCGTAGCCTTTTTTGAGATTATAAAAAATCTCATTGTGAGTCAACAGGTAAGCGCTGATATAGCTGGCCCTGTTGGCATAGCAGTTATTACCGGGCAAGTTGCTAAATTGGGCTTTATTTACATTTTGCAATTTATCGCTTTATTATCTATCAATTTGGCAATCATAAATTTTTTACCATTTCCAGCACTTGATGGTGGGCGTATCCTGTTTTTACTAATTGAAAAAATTCGAGGAAAACCAATGAATCAAAAAATTGAGGCAATAATACATAACATAGGCTTTATGATTCTTATCGGCGCTATTTTACTTGTTACTTTCAAAGATATATTTAGGATAATTTAATATGAAACAATCTAGCTACTTATCACGAATATTGCGCAAACCACCTGCTGATGAAAAATCTCGCAATGCGCAATTACTCACACAAGCCGCCTATATCGATAAATTAATGGCCGGCGTCTATAGTTATTTGCCCCTTGGATGGCGTGTACTAAAAAAAATTGAAAATGTTATTCGGAACGAGATGAATGCGGCCGGTGGGCAGGAGCTATTTATGCCGGCGTTACACCCGATTGAGAATTATGAAAAAACCAAACGTGACACGATTGACGTATTGTTTCATTTAAAATCAGCAACAGGTAAACATATGGTACTTGGGCAAAGTCACGAAGAAGTGATCGTGCCGATAGCTAAACGATTTATTAAATCGTACAAAGATTTGCCTTTGTATGTGTATCAAATACAATCAAAGTTCCGTAATGAATTACGGGCAAAGTCAGGAATTCTTCGCGGTCGCGAGTTTATTATGAAAGATTTATACTCTTTTCACATCGATGAAAAAGATTTTGAAGAGTACTATAAGGTCATGCAACGTGCGTACAAAAATATTTTTTCTGCTGTTGGAATTGGTGATGAAACATTTTTAACATATGCTCCCGGTGGAACTTTTTCAAAATTCTCGCATGAGTTTCAGACAGTTACTGAAGCAGGAGAGGATCTTATACATGTATGTGAAAGATGTAAAACGGCTGTAAACGATGAAATGATTCATACTCAGAACAGTTGCCCGTCGTGCGGAGAAAAAGAGTTGAAGGAGAAAAAAGCAATTGAGGTTGGCAATATTTTTCCGCTCAAAACAAGATTTTCAGACGCTTTTGACCTTACGTACATGGATGAGAGTGGACAGCAAAAGCAAATCACCATGGGTTGTTATGGCATCGGACTCGGAAGATTGATGGGTGCTATAGTGGAAATTCATAATGACGAAAATGGAATTGTATGGCCAAAATCCGTAAGTCCATTCCAAACGCATCTTATCAGTTTAGGCGGTGATAAAGTTTCAAAACGTGCTGACAAAATCTACAATACTTTACAAAAAAATAAAATTGATGTACTATACGACGATCGTACTGAATCGGCAGGGGTTAAATTAAAAGACGCAGACCTGATTGGCATCCCTGTCCGACTTGTAGTCGGTGAAAAAACTGGGGCAAAAGTTGAATATAAAGAAAGGAGAAACCAAAAGACCAGTCTACAAACTATTGA
>CAZBNI010000046.1:0-6389 GCA_964493105.1 uncultured Gammaproteobacteria bacterium | reverse complement strand
CGCGGCGCAGTAAATCTCAAAGTTGCTGATTTGGAAGGGGATGGTGATTCAGAATTGATTATCTCACCACTCACTATTGGTGGACCAAACGTACGTATACTTGATTACGCGGATGAAAATCTGACAGTATCAGACTGGTTTATGGCGTATGCCGAGACTTTTCGTGGCGGCGTTAAAGTAACTACCGGCAAGTAATACAACATATTGTTTTAAAAACTCCTCCCGGCGAAGATAAAACTGGGAGGAGTTTTGAGTTTGCTTTTTGTTAATTATATTGTACGATGCTAGTATGAGTGAACAAATATCAAAAATCAAACTTGGTTTTTCGACCGGTACAATGTATAAGCATCTCACCGTAGAGGAGGCACTGCGGACTTTTTTGCAGCATAATATTGATGCGGCTGAATTATGCTACGTGCGACACGATCGTTTGCGAAGAGAGAAATTGCCTGTTGGTATGCTTAAGGATTTTCGGTATTTAAGCTTGCACGCGCCGAATGATATTACGTATGGAGATTCTAAGGAGTCAGAAAAAGTGGTTCAAAGTATTCAAAAACTGCATTTGGTACGGCCATTTGACCTAGTTGTCTTTCATCCGTACGAGGGCATGGATGTAAATTTTTTTGAACGGCTCCCATTTCCCGTAGGCTTTGAAAATATGGATTATAATACGCCATTTGGCCAGACGGTTAATGATTTGAAAAAAGTTTTTAAGAATACTAATTTTAAAATGGTTTTGGACATTAACCATGCATATACGAATGACCCGACTATGAAACTAGCACGTGATTTTTATCTAGAATTTAAAAATCGCATTACGCAGATACATCTGAGCGGATTTGAAAAATTTCACGAACCATTATTTAAAACTAGGCAGCAAAAAATAGTAGAGGCAATACCGGACATAGCACTGCCAATAATTGTTGAGAGTGTTATGCAACCACGGGAGATTGCCCAAGAAAAAGAGTATATTTTACAAAACATACAATAATGATAAAAAAAGAATTCGTAATTTTGGTAAACAAACAAAACAGAAAAATAGGCACCATGGAAAAAATCAAGGCACACCGCGAGGGCAGGCTGCATCGTGCTTTTTCAATTTTTGTTTTTAATGCACAAGGCGAATTACTCCTGCAACAGCGCAAGAAAACTAAATACCACTCAGGCGGACTGTGGTCAAATACGGTATGCAGCCACCCACGGCCGAATGAAACATATTTACAGGCGGTCCATCGTAGGCTTAAGGAAGAAATGGGATTTGACTGTCTAATCAAAAAACAATTTTGCTTTATTTACAATACGGGCTTCCAAAACGGTTTGACAGAAAATGAATACGACTGCGTTTTTGTTGGAATATATGACGGGAAGCCAAAACCAAATCCAAAAGAAATTATGGCAATTCAATGGATGCAAGTTTCAAAGCTGAAAAAGGACATAAAAAAGCATCCGCAAAAGTACTCAGTATGGCTTCGTATTGCGTTACCGAAAGTGAAAAAACCTTTATGATACTACGACAAGATCCTTTTAAACGATATGTGGTTTTTAAGTGGGTACTAACGCTTGGCATGGGTATTGCTACCTATTTTATTATTAATATGTTGAACCGGACCAAAATCAAGGGCACTGAACATGTTGAGGAACTTCCAAATAAAAATGTGTTGTTTGTTTCAAACCACCAAACGTATTTTGTGGATGTGATCGCGATTTACCATGCGTTTAATGCGATAAAATTTAAACTAAGAAATACACTTTCAAATCCTTTGTATTTATTTCAGCCGCAGCTGAATCATTATTACGTCGCTGCCGAGGAAACAATGAAAGTAAACTGGATTACCAGGTTGTTTGCATATTTTGGCGCGGTGCATGTGCGCCGTACTTGGCGCGATAAAGATCGGTCAGTACGGCGTCCAGTCCGAACGACTGATATTGATAGCATTGGTAAAGCGCTCGAGGATGGCTGGGTTATTACATTTCCGCAAGGAACGACAAAAAAGAACGCTCCTGGCCGCAAAGGTGTGGCGCATATTATCAAACAATTTCAGCCTATTATCATACCTGTGGTGGTTGATGGTTTTAATAAAGCGTTTCGAAAAAAAGGGATTGAACCGCGGCGAATTGGCAAGAAATTAAAGATTACGTTCAAAGCCCCTTTATCCATCAATTATGACGACAAACCCGAAATAATTATTAAACATATCATGGAGGCAATTGAGCAGACATCAAAGGCATCGTAATGCAAATTTAAAGTTATTGTAGAAATATGCCTGAAAAGAATGATGGTAGTGTTAAGTTATTTTAGTTACTTTTTTTACTGTGTTAAAGATCGATGAAAGAAAAAATGTTATAATGCGTAGTAGTTATAAAGCCTTGTTTTTTGTATATGAATTTTGACGGCGATTGTCGAAATAAAACCGACAATGAACTCGTACAACTAAGTTTGGAATATGCTGATTGGTACAGTTGTTTAATGGGGCGATATGAGGATAAATTGGGAAGATATATATACCGTATATCCGGAGGAAGTAATGAGGATATTGAAGATCTGCTGCAGGAGATCTTTTTGGCGGTGTACCGAAATCTTAATGATTTTGATCCCAAACTTAAATTTTCATCATGGATATATCGCATTGCGCATAATAAAGTAATTAGCCATCATCGAAAGCAAAAAGCACGAGCTCAGACTATTGATGGAGAAGAGGGAGAAAAGATTATTCAGCGTATTAAGGATGAAAAGGATTTGAGCGAAATAATTAATGATAAAATCACTGGTGAGGTCTTTGAGCGACTGTTTCAAAAGATTGACACCAAATACAAAGAGGTATTGGTGTTGCGATATTTGGAAGAAAAAGAATATAACGAAATTTCTGATATTTTAAAAAAACCGGTTGGTACTGTTAGCACGCTTTTAAAAAGGGCGAAGCAACACATGAAGCATGTTATTGAAAAAGAGGGAATACAACTATGACCACACTTTCAGACAAAATATTAAATACAATCAAAGGTAAAGAGCTGAAGCCAAAACCGCGGTGGCATTTTATAGTGCGTCAGGTATTGATTTGGTTTACCGCGCTGCTTTCTGTAGTAATTGGTAGTTTCACGTTTAGCGTTATTTTATTTAGAATGGTTAATAATGATTGGGAGGTTTTGAAACTTGTAAATCGTTCTCCCGTAGCGCATGTATTTAATACGCTTCCGTATATTTGGATATTTTTGCTTGTTCTGTTTGTTGGCCTTGCGTATTATAATGCACGGCATACCAAAGGCGCTTACAAATACCAAGGGTATTGGTTTGTTATCGGGAGCGTTGTGTTGAGCTTGGCAATTGGCGGGATATTGTACGCAGCTGGTATTGGACCGCGAGTACATTATGCGGCAGAAAAATTACCAATTATGAAAGGGCTCATGTATGATAGAGATAAAATTTGGACGAATGTTGATGATGGTTTTATAGCAGGAGAAGTGACCGGCATGCTGAGCGGAGTGGGAATGTTTGAGCTAGAAGATTTGGATAATAAATCTTGGGTAGTAAGGCCTGGAGATGAATATTATCCACCACCTCCACATTTTGTCATTGAGGAAGGAGTGATGGTTAGGATATATGGTGAGAAAATTGATGAAGAAATATTCGAAGCAATAAAAGTTTTGCCTTATCAAATGGGCCCTGGGATTATGAAAGGGAAGATGCCGGGTTTCCGAAAGAATGGCGGGCCAAAGAATTTTCCGTTTGGGAGGTAACCAATAAGATAGGCGAGGTCCCTTTACCTCGATGCTTTTGTTTGTACGGGTCAAGGGACTCGAACTACTCACGTTGTTGTTTTGTGCGGAGCGCACTCTAGAGAGGGATGCGCTCTGTGGATTCTGTTTAACATTTTTACACCCAAGTGCAGGCGTCTCAGCCTGTACTTTGGTGTTTTTGATCACAATAAAATAATAGCCCGCCACGCTGTGACGAGCTACTTTTTTGCATTGGGGTATTCACGAAACCATTTGATCAAGAGGGGTATAAGGACAAATAAGCCACCAGGTATAATAAATAGCGTGATTCCCCCAAAAGAGCCTTTTTATTGATGACGCTCCTCCGATCTTTTTGATGTTTGTAGTAGTTTATCGGATGTAGTTGAATTTTGTCAACCCTTTGTCCTAGACGGGTACCTTTCGGACAGTTGCCTGTATTGTACGGCAAATTGAATGGGAGTTAAATAGCAAAGCGTCTCGGTCTGCGCTTGCATGTTTATTATAAATTTGAAAGAAAATGGTTTAATTTGCGTATAACTAGATAGTTAGCTGGATATAGGGTAAAATGCCTATAGAATGGCTTTATTGTAAATAATAGATGTTTTATTTAAGTTACCTAAAAAATGAATTAGTTCGTCGAATTGGTAAAACTATTACCATTTCTTTGGGTTTAGCCATTGCTAGCGCTATAATAATTGTAATTATCTCTACATCCCAGAGCCTATCCAGTACTCAGGAAACTGTATTAAATCCTCTTGAAAATGTTGGTACTGACATTTTGGTTACGCGAACTGTTGATCTGGAAAGTGGGAGAAAAGATGAAGCAGCTGGTTATGATTATTTAAGAGAAAATATTGTGACCACGGATCTGTCACAGTACGGAAGTGCCGGCGATACTTTTATTCGCGATGTTTTTCTTTCAGGATCACTGCTTAGTTTTTCAGCAGATGAGGCCGCAAATCTGGATGATTCCTTGGCAGAGGATTATGCCATGGGTTTAATTTTAAATGTGACTCATCAGGAAGGAGAGATTCCGGAAATAATATCTGAGATTGAAACTGGTGGAGAAGAAATTCATGTACCAGGGCAGGCAATTAATGTAAGTGGAGATATTGCGCCCATGACTGCTGAAGAAGAAGAGGCACTCGCTGCAGCAAAGGAAGCTGCCAGGCAAGAAGCTCAAGAATTGGGAATTACTCCTAAATCACCAGAATTCAGGCTTATGGTTATGGAGGCAGTTAATGATGCAATGCCGGAAAGATTTCAGGGCTACGAACGAACCGTAAAAACTGATGACAGGACTATTACCACTGAAAAACAAACCATTCGCACGGAACTAGAAACCCCTGAGACAAATATTCAAACAGAAAATTTTACGGTGGCTGGAGTTGATATTACCAAAGAGAGTATTGGCCTTGTATTGCCTAATCAGGTTGTAGAAGGTAGTTTTATAACTGAATCAAATCAGGTGGTTGTCAGCGTATCATATGCCAGTAGCGAGGAAATCAGTATTGGCGACAGTCTTGTGCTGAGTGAAAATGAATATTCTGTCGTTGGCACTTTTTAACCAAAGCTGTATACAAATTCCGCTGATATTTATTTAACATTAGAAGAGTTGCAAAGAATATCAGAAAGGGAGGACAAGATTAATATTTTACTGGTTAAATCAGCTGACGCATTTTCGGTTGATGAGGTTAGTAGCCAACTGAATGGTCTTTTTACCGGTGCTCAAGTAACTGATTCATCCGATACTGCTGAGAAAGTAACTGGCAGCTTGGTTGATGCAGCTAATTTGACCGATAGATTTGTTGGCTTAACCAGTATAATTGTGATGATTGCGGCATTTATTATTGTTAGCTTACTAACCGTTCTTTCGATAAATAAAAGAACTAGAGAGATCGGAACTCTAAAAGCAATAGGGTGGAGTAACCGTAAGGTAGTTAGACAAATTCTCATGGAAAGTATTGTGCTAGGTGTTATTGGAGCTCTCCTAGGTGTGGGCTTAGGTTTATTATCAATAATGGTATTAAATAATTTTGATATTTCTTTTTCGGCTGAATTTGCTACCTCAAATCTAGAAACTTTAGGTAAAAAATGGTTAGGAGCAGGGGGAGACAGTGAACCAGTTACAGCCTCATTTGATCTTCGAGTAGTATATACTAATATAATTTTACTCATTGGATCATTACTTGCTATAGCAGGGTCAATAATTGCCGGAATCATTGCAGCATATAAGTCATCTAGAATGAAACCATCAGAAGCCTTACGGCATCTTGAATAAATATAATTACTATGGCACTCATTGAATTAAACAATTTACACAGGGAATATAAGCAGGGAACGAAAATCATTCATGCTATTGACGGCATTGATTTGAAAGTTGCCAAAGGGGAGTTTTTAGTAATATTTGGAGAATCCGGCAGCGGGAAAAGTACCCTTCTTCAATTAATTGGTGGTCTGGAAAGGCCATCCAAGGGAAATGTAATGATTGACGGACAAGATATAACAAAAATGAGTGAAGCAAAACTTACTAAGCTTAGGGGGTATAAAGTCGGATTTATTTTCCAGCATTATAATTTAATTCCTACTTTATCAGCACTACAAAATGTTGAAGCAGCCATAATTAACCGATCCAAAAACGATACAAAGAAAGC
>CAZBNI010000045.1:2751-6396 GCA_964493105.1 uncultured Gammaproteobacteria bacterium | reverse complement strand
TTGTCGAGGCAACATTTGAAATAAGGAGTACCGCAACGAATAGTCCTAAAAATATATCAAAAAATCGATATTTCATTTTTGTTTATTTAAAAATACGGCACAACTGAAACGCACAACAGCAGTGATAATCCTAAAAAGCCGCCATGGTTGACGCATCAAACGATACAGCCACTCCAATCCAATTGATCGCATCCACTGGGGTGCCCGCCTTACATTCCCTGAAATATAATCAAATGAACCGCCTACTCCCATAGCCAGTTTTACCGAATGCAGCTTAGGAAGATTGTGATAAATCCATTTTTCTTGTTTGACCTGTCCAAATGCAACAAATAAAATATCAGGTCCTCGGCGGTTAATCATCGTTACGAGACGGTCATCTTTGATCTGCCGATGCCACCTCCGGTACCCACACTCTGCTCCAACGATTTTGATATTTGGATACTGTTTTTTTATTTTTTCAGCTGCTGTGTCCGGTACACCGCGTTTAGAACCAAGTAAAAAAATAGACTGACCCTCTTCTTGGGCAATCTCGCATATCTTCCACAACAAATCAACGCCAGTGATTCGCACTTTCAGCTTGTCTCCGTATCGCCGCGCTGCAAATACAATCCCCTTCCCATCTGCTACCGATAAATCAGCCTTATTCAAAATATTTTTAAACTCGTCATCTTTGCGTGCCGCCATAATAAATTCAGGATTGACCGTAACAATATAATACTGCTTTTGCGTATGTAAAAACTCCCGAACCTTTTCCAAAACCTCAGTTAAAGTTGAATTATCAATTTGAACGCCGAGAATGGATATTTTCATTTTTACATGTCAAAACTATCAGCTTTGTGATCTTCAACTGAGGTTAATTCGAGGAAAATAACATCAGAGAGAGCGTGTACCGTATGATACCAGTTCGGAAAAATTTCAATAACAACAGGGGACATAATATCTGATTCCTGGATCTCACTGCTTTGAACGTGCTTACATATCATATGCACCTTCCCTTCAATTAAAAAAAGGATTTCTGGATTTTTCGACACCACGGTACCTTTATGCCAGTGCTCCCCAAATTTCCCACCTTTTTTGCCTTTAATTAAAATATAATTTGAACTCGCACGACTAGAAAATTCATACTTTACAGCTTTCTCTGCTTCCTTAAAGGATTCTATTTTAATCACTTTGTATCCTTTTATATGCATACTGAAAAACCTATATACTTAAGATTAACAACCAAACCTACCGCCTTAAACCTTCAACCGATAACTTTTAATTATTGAATAAACCGATCCCTCTGGCTTAAGCACGCTTTTCATTATCTCCATGGAACGTACTTCCACTGTATCACTAAATTGTATTTTCTTTAATGCGTGGTAATTCTTTGTAACGGGTGCTGTGCGACCAATCGTAATATGTCTATGAAACTGATGGCGTTCAGGTTCTCCCAACTGGGCTTTTGTCAATACATCAGCAAGCGCCCTTTGGAATGTATATAATACAAGATTTTTTCTAGTCGTAAACAAATTACCCGAGGGGATTTCACGCATGGAAAAAGGATATACCCATTTATGTTTAACTGGAACGCAATTGTTTCCTCAGATTCATAAACAACGATTTCTTGAACTTTTGCAAGTTCTTTTTCAGTGATGTTTCCTAAAAAACGTAGTGTGATGTGGAGCTTTTCAATAGGCTCCCAACGCACGGGCCAATCAAACGTGCTGAGCTTTTTCTGTGCTGCAAGGATCGCTTGTTTCGGGTCATCAGGAAGATCCAGTGCAATAAATACGCGGTTCATTATATATATATCAGTATACCTCTCGAAAAACCTTTTGACAAAATATTATGAAAAGTATATACTTGCAAACTAATCATGACAAAAAACAAACAATTGCACGATAGGAGGCCTTTTACGTGTTAACGGAGAAATTTACACGATTTGGAAAGTTCTTTGGCTATTTGATGATTATATCAACGATCATCGGTTGCATTATTTTGATGATCAATAACGTAGATCGTATCATCAGCATTTTTCAGAAGAAACCTGCTGACGAATCGGCTTCATAAACCAATCACCGGCTTTCCGCACCCCCCCTAACTATATTACACGGGGGGGTTTTTCTATATATAAATTTAGTATACTATATAATTGATGAAAGAAGCCATCTTATACGAAAAATTAGAAGATAAAAAAGTACAGTGCCGTGTATGTAATCACTACTGTACTATTTTACCTAACAAAAGAGGAATTTGCGGGGTACGGGAAAACAAAGATGGAGAGCTGTTTTTTCTAGTTTATGGCAAAGCAATTTCAGAGGGCATTGATCCAATTGAAAAAAAACCATTTTTTCACTTTTTACCCGGCACCAAATCACTTTCTATCGCTACTGTTGGCTGCAACTTTAGATGCGAAAACTGCCAAAACTGGCAGATCTCACAAGCTTCAAAACAGTCCGGATATACTGATTTAGAAATTATTGGCGAAGACCTGCCAGCCGAAAAAGTTATAAAAGACGCAATTAAGAATAACTGCCAAAGTATTGCTTATACATATACTGAACCAACTATTTTCGTGGATTATGCACTTGACTGCATGAAGCTCGCACACAAAAAAGGACTAAAAAACGTCTGGGTATCAAACGGCTACATGTCAGATGAAACTTTAAAACTGATAATCCCCTATCTTGATGCAATTAATGTTGATCTCAAATTCTTTGATAATAAAAATTACCAAAAAATTTGCGGTGGAAAACTGGATCCAATATTGAAAAATCTTAAAATGTTAAAAAACAATAGCGTCTGGGTTGAAGTAACAACGCTTGCAATACCAACTCTAAGTGATGATCCAGAAACATTTAATAAAATTGCTTCATTTATCAAAAATAAACTCGGTTCTGAAACACCGTGGCACATCTCGGCGTTTTCACCCGAAATATCATACAAGATGCAGCATATACCCCCAACTGAAATTGCAACACTCAAAACTGCATACACAATCGGAAAAAAAGTCGGCCTAAAATACGTCTATACTGGCAATGTACCAGGGCTTGATTCAGAACATACATACTGTCCAAAGTGTAACGCTGTTGTGATTGAGCGGCTTGGATTTCGCACAGACCGGCATGATCATGATGGTAACTGTCCGGATTGCAATAGTTCAGTAGATCTTATACAATAAAATATACTATGAGGATAATGAAAAAATCGCTATCAATTGCTCTCATTACGCTGCTATTAGCGCCGCATCTTGTTCTGGCTGCAGAATTCAACCGAAACTACATATTATCCAACCATGATTTGACCAACGCAGACTCCATGAGCGTGACTCGTGTGCAAAAATTCCTTGAGGCAAAAAACAGTGGATTGGCATCCTACACATTTAGTGACCCATGGGACAATGAAAAAACGGCTGCCCAGATTATTTATGACGCAGGAAAATACTGGGCAATAAGTCCCCAATACATACTAGTTCGAATGCAAGTAGAGCAAAGTCTCACCACGGCTGCGAATCCGACTCAACGCCAACTCGACTGGGCAACTGGCTACGGCTGTCCGGATAGCGGTGTAAAATACGATGAATACAAAGGCTTCTACAACCAAATCAACTGGGCAGCTCGGAGAATCCGCGAAAGTTACCTCACTGACCTTGAAATACGCGGG
>CAZBNI010000045.1:0-2741 GCA_964493105.1 uncultured Gammaproteobacteria bacterium | reverse complement strand
GAACCTATGAAGTAACTCCCGTTAATAATGCCACTGCCGCACTCTATACGTACACACCGCATGTATATAACGCAAATTATAATATCTGGCGTTTTTGGAATGACTGGTTTACAAAAAACTATCCCGATGGTTCTCTATTGCAGGTCGACGGCGAGAATGGCGTGTATCTTTTGCAGAATGGAAAAAAACGGCCTATCATGTCGCGCTCTGCACTTGTCTCACGATTTGACCTATCAAAAATCATCCTTGTTTCCAGAAGCGACATCGAATTATACGAAGACGGCTTACCAATACAATTCCAGAATTACTCACTGATCAGGTCAACCGATACTGGCCGCGTATTCCTGCTTGATGGTGATGAACGCCGGTATATCGAATCACCGGAAGTATTCAGAACAATTGGCTTTAATCCGGAAGAAATTATTGAAGCAACAGAATCCGAACTAAAGCCCTACTCATTTGGTCAGACAATCAACATGCAGAGCGTTTATCCAACTGGCGTGCTCCTACAGTCAAAAGAAACCGGCGGAATCTCATACGTAGAAAATGGTGTGCGCCACTCAATCTGGTCACGTGAAATACTGCAATCTCAATTCTCAAAAAGGACGCCTGTTGTTGTTGAGCAAGCTACTATTGAACAATATGAAAAAGGAGATCCTATCAAATTCAAAGACGGCGAACTGATCACCTCACCGGGCATGCGCGGTGTATACGTTATATCAAACGGTGAACGCCGTGGTATCGCATCAAAAGAAACATTTGACTCACTTGGATTTAAGTGGGACAATATCATCTGGACAACTGACAAAGCGGTAGAAATACACCCTGAAGGGGATCAATTATCTATAGATAATTGATCCACTCTCAATAGGCAATTAAATTAAAATGTTAATTACAATATGATCGTATTTAGTGCGATTACTCCCCATCCCCCAATTTTGATACCTGAAATTGGAAAAGACAACCTGCGATTTATTGAGCGGACCACATCGGCAATGGAACGCCTTGCTGAAGACATGTACGCAGCAAAGCCTGATACCATTGTAATTATTTCACCGCATGGTCCCATGCTTGCGGATGCTTTTACGCTCAACATGTCGCCGATCTTTAATATCCAATTCAAAGATTTTGGTGATCTTTCGACAAAATTTACACTGAATGGAGATATCCAGCTCATCCATCACTACAAAGAAATTCTTGAATCACAAATAAAGGTTGTGCTCATCAACCAGCAAGAACTTGATCATGGTGTTGGTGTTCCGTTGTATTTTCTGACTAAAGGCGATGAGCAAAAAAAAGTCAGAATTGTGCCGATCTCATTTTCATTGCTTGATTACAACGCACACTATGAATTCGGGAAAAAGCTGCAGGAAGATATGATCAATGATACCAAACGCATCGCAGTCATTGCTTCGGGAGACCTTTCACACCGACTTACCGAAGACGCCCCTGCCGGTTATTCTCACTGGGCGAAAAAATTCGACGATACACTCGTCACAAGCATAAAAAATAAAGATACCAAAACAATACTAAACCTTGATACAGATTTTGTTGAGGAAGCTGGCGAATGCGGACTGCGATCAATCATCATTTTGCTGGGCATCCTTAATAGCATGAATTATACTCCTGATATTTATTCATATGAGGGACCGTTTGGTGTCGGCTATATGGTTGCTAATTTAAAAATCGCACGATAACTAATTACCATGCCAATTTTATGAAACGATCAAAACGAACACTGTTCTACTTATGCGTGTTTATTGGTGTAGGCTTTGTCTTGCTACAGATTCCCTTTACCAATATTGTTGGATCCGGCCAGAGCTTTTCGCTGTTTGACTTTTTTGCGCCGACTGTTGGTGCGCTTCTAACTTCGGTATGGGGAGCGGTATCCGTAATATTTGTAAAACTGATCAACGCGCTGGTAACCGAGCAAACGCTTGATACGGCAACCGTGATACGCTTTTTCCCGCTCGCCCTTGCCGCACTATATTTTGGAATGCGTAAATATAAAACGCTCGTGGCAATTATCCCGCTAATCTGCATGATACTCTTTATCATGCATCCAGAAGGGCGCCAGGCATGGTACTATTCGCTGTACTGGCTAATCCCGATCATTGCTTCATTTGTAAAACGCAGCCTCGTGCTTAATAGCCTTGGTGCCACATTTTCAGCGCACGCACTGGGCAGTATTGCCTTCTTATACGCATTCAATCTGCCGGCGGAAATCTGGATTGCATTGATACCGATTGTGTTTCTCGAGCGAATGCTCTTTGCCTGCGGCATTGCTGTAAGTTATGTTGTTATGAATACGGTGGCCGATAAACTGGCGGCTACTCTCTCAATCCGGACGCTCAAACGCATGGTACAGCCGAAATATGTTGCTTCAAAAGAACTATTATCAAATCTTTAAAAAAAAATATTTTTCAAAAGGGCTGTTTGGCCATGCTGACGGCTTTTTTGATTAGCTCTACAATGCTACAATAACAGCATGGATCAGTATGTATCATTAGCACAATTAGCAATTAACGAGTACAGTACCACCTTCAAACCAATTGCTCTTCCATCTGATTTACCAAGCGAAATGCTCAAAGAAAAGGCTGGCGTTTTTGTATCACTACACAAAAAGTCTGATCAATCACTTCGTGGCTGCATCGGCACGTTCGCGCCAACAAAAAATAATATTGCGGAAGAGATTATTGAAAATGCCAGCAGGATTATCCAGGAACTGGATCCTGATCTGA
>CAZBNI010000044.1:0-6431 GCA_964493105.1 uncultured Gammaproteobacteria bacterium | reverse complement strand
GTGCTGATACGGGGACAACCTCCAATGCCACGGCTCTAACCACTTCACCACAAACGTTTGCCGGCGCAACTGGAGCAGTTTCAGGTGATGCAACCACTTTGTGTTTCTTAGCTTCCATTTCTGGAACCACAGAGGCAGGTACTTATACCAATACGGTAACTATTGTAACGACTGGTTTGTTTTAAATAAATACCTGTTTCTCTCACCAAAGAATTTGGGGGGAGGGTAGATATTATCGATAATTAATAAATAGAATTATGATTAAAAAGTCAATTTATCTGGGGATTGCTACCCTGTTCTTTGTTGGCTTGGTGGCCATACCTAGTCAAGTATCTGCATTGGGATTAACTCCGGCAATAATGGAGATTAATCTAACTGCCGGTGAAAAAACAATCACCACAATAGAGGTTGAGAACGATTCTCTAGAAACAATACAATTAGAAACAGAAGTTGTTAATTTTTCAGCTGAAGCATTAACTGGAGAACCAACTTTTGATTTTGATGCGGTACCCACTGGCATTGCCACTTGGGTAGACGTGGATGAAGGGCCGATTACATTAGCTGCCGGAGAAATTTTGGATGTAACCGTAACTTTTAATACTCCTTCAAATGCTGTCACTGGTGGTCATTATGTTGGAGTTTTCTTTAATCAAGCGATCCCGGCGGAAGAAGATGGTCAGGTATTGATTGAAAATAAACTTGGTGCATTATACATGGCTACTGTTGGCGACAGCTATACAACGGCCGGTGATATTTCAGTATTTACCTCTGATAAGGATAGTTATTCAGATGGTCAAGCAATATTTACTGTTAATTATAAAAATACCGGCACCATTCATCTAAAACCAACAGGTACCATTTCAATTACTGATACATTTGGTAATGAAGTCAAGAGCATAGAGGTAAATAAAGATAAAGTAGCTGTTTTGCCAGGACTAGTCAGGGAGTTAAAAGCAACTAATTGGGATGTTAGCGGATTTGGTAAATACACCGCTACTTTGACTTTAACGGCTGGTACGGTTACTGACACCGCCACCGTAGAATTTTGGGTTATGACTACTACTGGAATTATTGTTGCTATTGTTATTTTACTTGTTTTGATTTTATTGATTGTATTCATAATTGCCAAGGTAAAAAAATCAGGCAAGAAAACAGAAGAAATAGAGAAAGAGTAATAAATAAATAAATTAATTATTTGGTTAATGGATGTTTTTTTAAAAAATAAAAAAAATTCATTTTGGGTTATTTTAATTTTGGTTATAATGGGGTTAGCTTTCATAGCTACTCCAAAGGCTCAGGCAATCACGTTGATCCCACCCACTTTGGAATTGGGATTAACGCCGGGCCAAACAGCTAATACAGTAATCAAACTGTTTAATGAAACACCTGATATGGTACAGTTGTTTACTGAGGCCAGAAATTTTACAGCTAAGAATGATACTGGCCAGCCTGATTTTGATTTTAATGCTGAACCGTTGGGTTTAAGCACTTGGATGGAAGTAGAAGCGGGACCGATTATTATCGCTTCCGGTGAAAGGTATGAGGTTCCGGTGACGATAAATCCTCCCGATAATGCTGATCCAGGCGGTCATTATGCTGCATTATTTTTTACCTCGGCAGCTCCTGAGGAGGGCCAGGTAAAAGTTGCTTCAAAGATTGGAACTCTAATTTTAGCAAATGTAGAAGGCGATGTTCAAGAAGCTGGTAATATTTCGGAATTTATTGTTGATGATGACCAAAGCATGTTTAACAGGTTACCGGTGGGTTTTACGGCCAGGTTCCAAAATACGGGCAACATTCATCTTAAACCAGTAGGCGCCATTGAAATAAAAAATATTTTTGGTAGTATTACTGATACTTTGGAATTCAACGCAAGTAAAGGAGCCACTCTCCCTAAGACAACTAGAAAATACGAGGTAATTTGGGAAAAAGGAATTATTAATGCTACTGGGGAAAATTTCTGGTCAGATTTTTGGCAAGAGTATAAAAATGAACGAAGTAATTTTGCTTTTGGTAAATATACGGCTGTAGTATCTATTACCGCTGGGACTAATGATAGCGTTACCGATACTGCTGAGATAGGTTTTTGGGTATTGCCATGGCGTGTTATTCTTGTCTGGAGCCTCGTCATTATTATTGGGATTATTTTAGTAATCTGGTTATTCAAGAGATATAATGCGTGGATAATAAAAAAAGCAAAAAAGTAGATTTAATCTAGAATGAAATTTTTCAGGAACATAATTATCTTTAGTTTTGTGTATATAATTATCCCGCTGATCGTTTTGGTCGCGGGATATTCGTTTGTCTCAGCTCAAGTTTCTAATCAGGTAATTGTTACTGCTACGGTTCCATCTGAACCGCCCATTGAAGAACCCGATACTACGGTGGTTTTTAAAGGCATTGCCTATCCATTTTCCACTGTCACGCTTAGTCAGGATGAGGCCGTGAAATCAGTCATTAGCACAACGGCGCAAGCGATTTTTGAAGTTTCGTTGATTGTGGATCCCGGAACGTATACTTTTACCATTGTTGGGTTGGATGATAGCGGTAGAGAAGGTAAGCCTTCAAATTTTACGATTACCTTAACTTCTGGAACAACCACGACCATTAGTGGTATTTTTTTAGGCCCGACTATTGCCGCAGATCAAAGTAGCATCACTACAGGGGAGACGGTCACACTCGCTGGTACCACTGCTCCAAGCAGTGAAGTAAATGTAACTTTAACTTCACCTGTTTTTGGAGCGGCGGCTGGAGATCAGCACATAGCTGTGAATATCGCTAGCGCCGATACTAATGGCCGATGGGTGCAACTATATAACGCCGATGATTTAGTGGATGGGTCGCATGAAGCCAAGGCCCAAGCTATTGAGCCAATTAATAGTAATGTTTCAGAATTCAGCAAGAGCGTATTTTTTGAAGTAACCACTACTGCTCCTGATCCTTGTGCCTCGTGCGTGCCGGGTGATATCAACTGTGATGGGTTTGTTAACTTGGTTGATTTTAGTATTTTATTATTCTATTGGAATACCAGTAATCCGTCTAATGCCAGAGCAGATATTAACGCTGATGGTTTAGTCAATATTACTGATTTTAGTATTATGTTGTTTTATTGGACAGGATAAATAATTATGAATGGAATCACAAAAAAATATTTATTTGGTTTCATAGTAATAGCTGGAATCTTTGGATTAACCAATATTGTTCAGGCATCAATAATTTCTATTAACCCTCAAATCAAAGAATTTTCTACTGGGGAAACTTTCTTAGTCGAGGTGCATCTTAACAGCGAAAAAGAGGTAATCAATACGGTGGCCGCGACGATAAATTATTCCAATGATTTGCTTGAGGTTGAAAAAATATCCAAAGGGGGATCATTTTTGACTTTGTGGGCCCAAGAACCAGCCGTAGAAAAATCTGCGGGGGTGATTGATCTTGCAGGTGGAATACCGGGTGGCAGTCTGGTTTTGGACGGTAAAATATTGACAATAACATTCAGATCAAAAATGGCAGGAGTAGGAGAGGTTAATTTCGGTGAAAAAACAAAAGTATTACTCAATGACGGTTTGGGTACGGAGACTAGTTTAACTACTGTTTCCGGTATTTTTACTATCAACCAAAATACTTTTATTGATATTGAATCGCCGACTCATCCGGACGAAAATTCATGGTATGCCAATAATAATTTTACCGTTAAATGGCAAATGAAGAAAAATGCAATTTATAGTTATATATTAAGTAGACAATCCGATGAAGAGCCTGATAATAATAGGGAATCAACAACCGGCCAAGTTAATTTTTCTGAATTAAATGATGGGGTGTATTATTTTATTCTCAAAGAAAAAATTTATGGAGGAGAATGGAAAATTATCGGCAAACGGCGGGGCATGATTGACACTGAATCTCCACTGCCGATTGAAACAGAAATTTCTAATGACGAATACTTATATGGAGGACAAAATTTTTTGATATTTTCGGCCACTGATAAGGGTTCGGGGGTAGATTATTATAAGGTTCAGGAAGGAACGTATATCACTGATAACGCGAAATCTCCCTATATTTTGCAAGATCAGACTCGGAAAGATGTAATTATCATTACTGCGTATGATAAGGCTGGAAATTTTATTAGTTATAATTTAAACGAAAATACATACAGCAATATTTCCGATAAGAGTAATGAAGATAATATATTTGTTAGTATTATTATAATTATTTTAGTTGGCCTGGTCGCCTTTTTATTATTGCAAGTGTTTTTCAAGTTTTATTCAAACAAGGGTGAAAAAAACCAAGAAAGTTAAAATTATAAATAAATTATTTCTTTTATTGGTTGTAATTATTGGGATTTTATTAGTTCCGGCAGGAGTTCAGGCTGCAACTTTGTTTTTAAGTCCGGTAAGTGGATCTTATACTGTGGGGGATAGTTTTAGTGTTGGGGTTTATGTAAATTCTGACGGGCAAGCAATAAATTCTGCCCAGGCTACACTATCTTTCCCTAATGATATTTTGCAGGTAACGGGCGTTTCGAGCAGCGGAATTTTTACGATGTGGATACCGACTGAACCGACGTATTCCAACAATAGTGGAACGGTGTCTTTTAGCGGTGGCGTTCCTAACGGCTATACTGGTGCGGCAGGGTCTATTATTACGATCTCTTTTCAAGCGAAGGTAGCGGGAACGGCATCAGTAACAATCGGTCCAGCGAGTGTATTGGCGAATGACGGGTTTGGTACAAATGTATTGACTGGCTTAGGAAACGGATCATATACGGTAACGGTTGCTGAGCCGGAGCCGGAGCCGGAGCCGGAGCCGGAACTTGAATTGCCAAACGCACCAACCATTACCTCGCCAACACATGGAGAGCAGTCGTTGTGGTATCCACATGCTGATTCGACATTTGAATGGAATCAGCAAAGTGGAGTTGTCGGGTTTAGTTACGAGTTTGATGATGAGTCCGATACAACACCTGATCAAATACGCGATACGACTGATACAACAGTGTCGTTTACAGGCACCGATGATGGGGTCTGGTATTTTCACGCGCGTGCACAAAATCAAGACGGGTGGGGGCCTGTAGGCCATTACAAAGTGCAGATTGATACAATACCCCCGCTTTCATTTGATATTAATTTAGTTGACGGGCAAAGAACGCAGAATAAAACTCCTCGGATCAGCTTTGAAACTACTGATGAAACGTCAGGCGTGCATCATTATGACGTTGTGGTTAATAGCGGCACGGCGGTGAGCGTAGATGTTGGCAAGACTACGCCCTACACATTATCAGAATTAGAGGAAGGCAAACACAGCGTTACTGCTTTTGCGTATGACAATGCAGGTAATAGCGTTTCTAGTTTCACATCATTTACCATCGGCCCACCTGCCGAGACTGTCGTGCCAGGCGAAGGAGATGAGGCAATTAAAGAAGTAGAAGTTCCTGCCGTTGTAACATTGATTGATAATATTGCAGACGCGCTGCCAAAACCGATACAAAAAATCACCGAGGCAATTGGAGATACTGTACAAGTATTGCGTGATAACGAGACTATTTCCAATATAGTTGACAAGATCATTGAACCATCAATGACAATCGCGGCAGTTATTGTTGCAACTGGTGTCGCGGCTTCTGCGATTACTGCGTTTCATGTAACGAATCTTATCTACCTCTTTTTCCGCTTTAGTTATCTTTGGCTTGCTCCTGTCGCCTTTGGTAAGCGCAGAAAACGTTCATGGGGGACTGTATTTGATAGTGTGACCGGTCGGCCGATACGGCGAGCAATCGTAAGGATTTTTTTACGTGAATTTAACAAATTGGTCGAGAGCCAGATAACGGACGCACAAGGGCGGTTCGGGTTTCTTGTAGATCCGGGTGAATATTTTGTTACTGTTACGCGACCAGGCTTCGTGTTTCCATCACATATTATGCAGACATCAGCAGTCAGTCAGTATGAAGACATCTACCGTGGTGATACGATAAAAATCAATGAGCGAAATGCCGGTAGTCTTGCGCTGAATATCCCGATTGATCCAAACATCAAAGAAGTGCCACGAGCGCGTTTGAGGTGGTTACGATTTTTGAACAAACTTGGTTATTTACTGGAGAAATTCAGCGTACCACTTCTTACAACCGGCACCGTATTGAGCTGGTTCGCACTTATTGTTGATCCGGCAATGGTTAACTACTGTGTTCTTGGCTTGTACGCAGTATTGATTTTCACGAAATATCTAGTTGGTGGAATCTTAGAACGTTCGTGGGGTGAGGTTACTGATTCGCAGTCAGGTGATCCAATTGGGATGGCAGCAGTTAGAGTCTATAATGCAGGAAAGGGTAACATTGTTGGGACACGGGTTACCAACAGCAAAGGGCAGTTTACCGCGCTGGTGTCGCCAGGTCAGTATTATCTTGTCGTTGTGAAAGCAGGTTACCAGGTATTTAAAAG
>CAZBNI010000043.1:0-6456 GCA_964493105.1 uncultured Gammaproteobacteria bacterium | reverse complement strand
TGTGGATTATTTACTTAAAAATAACTATCTGTCCAGAATGTGTTGGACTAATACAATAAGTTGACTTTTCGGCTAATTTCTGATATAATGATAATGAAGAGGTTAATTAGTCAATTTTTTTATGCAGCAAATGGAATTACAAAAAAGAGTTCGGCAGATTAAATCAGTACATGAAGATTATAAAAAAAAATTAGACGCTCTGAATGCACGGCAGGAAAAAATTGTTCAGAAGTTGAATAAACAGCGAGATGCAAAGAATTCAGCCGATTCTTTTTTTATCCGATGGATAAAAAGTCTTTTTAAAGAGTAATCAATACATGAATACACAGTTATCAAAAGAGGAACTTCGTAAAAGGGCCAGAGAAATAGATACTTTGTATCAGGAGTATCTAGGTAAATTGAATGGACTCAAGGCACAGCAAAATAAAATAATTAAAGAATTTATTACTAAACTTGAAAAGAAAAAGCTAGATGACATTAGAAGAGTATTACAATAAAAAGTATGGTGGAAAATTTTGAACAAAAAAATAGGCAGCCAGAAGGCCCGGAACAACCGGAACAAGTAGAGGGGCGCGCTGAACAACCAGAAGCTGGCATTAAAACCTTAGATCAGCTCACTAATCTTGCTGATGAAGTACGTGCTGATATAGACCGCACTTCTGGGGAAGCAGTAACGGATGCTAATGAGGCTGTGGAATCTTCATTAGCAGAGTATGTAGGTGAGTCATCAGAAGGTGACAAAGTTAAAAAAGTTAAACAAGAACTTGCGGGAATTAAAAGTAAAATTGAGCAGTTAGCCCAAAAAAGCAGTGAGGAAGTTGAGGAAATAATCAGTGGTGATGATAATGTTGATGCAACGTCGGCGGAGCCAGAAGTAACAATTGGAAGTATTGAAAGTGAGGATGATTTTGAAAAAGCTCTGGAAGGGGAAATTTACCCTGCTTTAGGTATTTCGATTGGAGATGAAAAGGCATATCGAGAAAAAATTGATTATTCGGACAAACATGAAGCTTTAGAAGGAGTTGATCAGGTTTCTTTTGGCAATATACGTGAATCAGTACAAATGTTTGTTGATTATTACAGCCGCCAGGGGGTTCCTTACAAAAAAGAGCATTTTGATAAAGAGGAGGAAATTGAAGAGCGGCTATGGGATGAATTCTGGAAAAGTGAAGGTGGTAATACTAACGATCAGGGAGAGCCGATTGATAGTAAAGGAAGAGCACTGCGAGTAACTGAAAATATGCGGGGGATTATTTGGCCAAAACGTGATAAGTTAATGGAAGAATTTCCCCTTGAGAAGAAAAAGATTGAAGTAAATGAACTTATTTCAAAGCTTCAAAGTGAAATTTCCCGTTTGAAGGAGCAGTCTGCTGTTACTTATAATGTTAGGTCTCAAGGTGACCAACCTTTCGGCCGCGCAGGTAAGATATTCGCGTCTGGTAATCTCGTTCCCATGACGGAACAACCCGAAGAAGTCCGAAAAGAAATGAGAAAAACTGGAGGTATGTTAGGAGAAATATTTGGTTCAGATCCCAAAGAATATGATGAGCGGCGACAACATTCAGAAACTATAATGGGCATACATGATAGCGGTGATCATCATCCTGTTTATGGTGCTTTGGCCGGTGGCAGTGATGGAAGTTTAGAGAAAGGCGGTGCACCACAGTATGGTGAAATCGTTTTAGTTTTTGATGATATAATTAAAGACAGGACAATTTTTACAGAGGGTGACTCAATGAATCCAAGAGGTTTAAGAAATTTTAATCATTCAAAAGAAAAATTGTCTGAAAAAAATGGTTTAAAGCATAGACAGCTTAATAGTGAACATGCTGGTATTGCCAAGGCGCTTTATAATATTAGCGAAGAGTTGGATGAGCCATTTTATGGAAAGGATGCTGATAATAGGATGAAGTACATTGAAGCGCAGATTCTTGGTGGTGTATCAATGGATGATGTGAGGGAAATAATAATAAATGACTACGAATTTGAGGGTGAGATCAACGATTGGAAAAAAGAGTACCCACAATATGCTGAATTGTTTAGACTAGCAAAGTAGGGTAATTAAGGTTCATGAAAAAGTAGTTATATGCAGGGAATTTTTGCAATCCAAAAACCCAAAGGCCCAACCTCCCACGACATTATCGCTCAATTACGCAGAATTAGAGGCGAAAAGAAAATTGGGCACGCAGGTACGCTTGATCCACTAGCAAGCGGTGTTTTGGTTGTGGAGTAAGGTTTTGAATGCAGTTGTGGATAAAACACATTGACAATGCCGTGATTCCACGGTAGCCTATCTTGTTATCTTGTACCTTTAGAAGCTACTTATAGATACTCAGATACTGATAGCCGTAGCTAAAATCCACTTAATAAGACTAGGTGATTTCTGGCTATGACTATCAAAGTGGTAGTCTGTCGGCAAAAAACCCTTAAGTGAAGGAGGATGACGACATGGCCAAAACCATGACCACATCCGCAATGACTGATGGCCAAATTGATCGGGCATGCGAGATTTTTCGCGCGAAGCTCATCAAACATCGTTTTGAGTTTTTCTCGGAAGCGGTCCAGCAGGCTTTAGGTGATCCGAACCTTTCCAAGGAGTGGCTGGGATCGCTCCGCATCCGTGTCGAGGCGGTCGGCAACATGATCGTCCGCCGCGTCCACGTCGACCGCTCCCGTACGCCACAGGACGTGCTCGATGCCACTGGTCGGAACCAGTACACTGACAAGAACGTCGTCAAGGCCATGCCCAGTGGTGAGGGTAAGAAGGTCGAAGTCTGCTTCTTCAATCTCGGCTGCTTCGTTAGCGACGCTGATCTCGAGAAGGAGTACGAACTCCGCGGTCTCAAGCCCGTTGATCCCTATTCGCTGGCCCAAGTGAACACCGACGATCCGGTATTCGCCGATGACCACCCGAACGGAACGCACTGGAAAGACACTAAGGATTGTTGGTGCTTCGCCACGTTCCGCCGGTCGGCTGATGCGCTCCGCGTGGGCGTCGACCGCGGCGGCGGCGGCTGGGATGGTCACTGGTGGTTCGGCGGCGTCCGCAAGTAGCACTTGGCCCTTAGGATTTTAAGAACTTTATTGATTCTCAGGACCTTTGAATCGTGCCCAGCACCTTGCAAGTAATGTGCTGGGCGATCTTTTTATACAGAATTATGATATACTGACCTTGGAGAGTAGGCGAATCTGCTTGCGGTTATGGCTGCGGGCGGCTGAAATCTAGGGCGATGATGTTGCCAGAATCTCCGTCGTTACGGCGACGCAGAGCGCGCATGTCACGCATCTTAAGCAAGTGAAGAAACTTGGTGTGGTGTACTGGTGGAGAAGCTCTTCTAAGGGTAAATGCTCCCGAATTAGATACAGCCCCGAGAGTAGTCGAGTGGCAGTGGTACTGAAGGTACGTCGCACAATTCGCCACGTTCAACCGGTGGAATGATGAGCACAACGTGAACGTCGACCGCGACGACAGCGGCTGGGATGGTCACTGGTGGTTCGGCGGCGTCCGCAACTATCTTCACGCTTGCTTGTTTGGTAGGTAGGCTCCCCCTGATCTTACGGGGGAGTTTCGTTTTGTAGTTGTGTTCGCCACCCACCCAGCATTTTACCGATTTCATCTATTTTTATTGACAACGCAATATACTTTTTATTATCCAGCGATTTCGCTTCCCATAAAATCATCAGAAGTATTTTAAGCGTGTCTGTTTTCAGAATGGCCCTGCGCACATAGGGTAGTTTTTCATTCCGTCTCAAGAAACTCGCAGTTGCAATTGCTTCAATCGTTTCAATAAACATTGTATCAATCCGTTGACCTAAAGTGTATCGATGTGTTTTTGGTATTGTTTGAAAATAATTAAACCACAGCAAATAGGCGCTTTTTACCTTTTGAAGTACTGGTAAAATTCGTGGGGGGATAGAATTAGAGGTATGAGTAAGATTCAATTTGTTCGTACTTACCAGTATATCATTTCCATCGAGAATTTGCTTGCCGCGTGGTCGGAATTTGTATCCGGAAAGCGGTCTCGCAGAGACGTGCAGGAGTTTGAGATTAATTTAATGAATAATATTATATCGCTTCATAACGATCTTGCCGCTAAAAAGTATAAACATTCGTCGTATCAAGCGTTCAATATCTCCGATCCGAAACAGCGCAACATCCACAAGGCCAGCGTTCGGGATAGGTTACTGCATCACGCTATATATCGGGCATTGTATCCTTTTTTTGATAAAACCTTTATTGCTGATTCGTATTCCTGTAGGATAAATAAAGGAACGCATAAAGCAATAAACAGGTTCCGCGCGTTTGCGTACAAAGCATCTTATAATCACACGAAGACCCTTTGGGTGCTGAAATGTGATATCAGGAAATTTTTTGCTTCAATAGATCAGTTAGTTTTGATTGATAGTATTAATGAATACATTCCCGATCAAGATATTCGATGGCTTATTGGTCAGATTATTGGAAGTTTTTATTCTACAATAAATGGCAAAGGGTTACCGCTTTGTAATCTAACATCCCAATTGTTCGTCAACGTATATATGAATGTATTTGATCAATTCGTGAAACACAAATTAAAGGCCAGGTACTACGTACGCTATGCCAATGATTTCATTATTATGTCAGACAATAAAATGTTGTTGGAGTTACTTAAGTCGTTAATCAGAGATTTTTTAGTATCCAAGCTACAACTAACGCTTCATCCACAGAAGGTGTTTATTAAAACATTAGCTTCAGGTGTTGATTTTCTCGGCTGGGTGCATTTTCCCGATCACCGGGTCTTGCGTACGACAGCTCAGCGGCGGATAACAAATCGCATCGCGGAACACCCAACCAACGAAACGCTTCAATCCTATTTGGGTTTGCTTAAGCACGGTAATACTGAGAAAATAAAGGCACGTATTATATTGAACAGTCAATCAATATAATATAATGCCAAAGAAGGTAAAATAAAAATCTACGTCTTATAATATATTTATGCATCAAATTGCAGCCATCTATAAACCCAAAGGCCCAACTTCATATATTATTAAAAAATTTTTATGAAAGATAATAACAGGTAGAAAAATTAGTCATAAGTCATACTGGAACTCCCCGGTTATTAATCAAGGATGTTTATTTGGTAGTTGGTAGATACCGTACCCTTGACATCTATATATTATTAAGAAAGACTAATATACTAAATAAGGTCTGTTATAATTAAAGAGAATAGTAGTGTACATTCACAATATAATAAAGATAAGGAGGTATTTAGAATGTCTAAAAAAGAGGTATTGACCCTTTTCTCTGGCGGGAAAGATTCTTTTTTAGCAACCTGTTTGCTGATTGAAGAAGGGTTTAAGGTTTATATGGTAACGTTTGAGAATGGCGCGGGTGTAGCAAGCCATAATGCTTAGCATGGTGCAAAGCGGATTATTGAGAAATTTGGATCAGAAAAGGCTGAATTTCTCGGTGTTCATTCAACAGCTGGTCTCTGGCGTGAATTTTTTCTTCCATTCCTAAATATGAAGCCGAGTGAAATTATTGCTGAGTTTGGAGAATTGACAGTTTCACAATTTAACTGTTTGACATGTCGTTCAGCTATGTACTTATGGACTATTATAAAAGCAAAGGAAATGGGGATTAGTTGTGTTGCTGATGGTGCTCGTATCGTACAGGGTTTTTGTGATAGAATTACCATGTATGGTAGATGAATTCAAGAGATTCTTTGAAAGTTTCCATATCCAATTGCTTTTTCCTGTTCTAGAATTAGATTCAAACTGGGAGCTTAAAAATTTATTTCTAACTAAGGGGTTTGTTCCAAAGACTTTAGAGCCTCAATGTTTAATCGGAGTGTCATTGCCTGGTGAAAAAATTCCAGATGAGGAAATTCAAGGGGCAGTGGTGAAATTTTTTAAAGAAATAGTAGAACCACGGGCTAAGAAGTTAATAGAGGGCGGTCTCATTTTAGATAACCAGGGGAAACTTTTATGAAAAAGATTGTTGATCCAGATCAAAGAAGCAAGAAATTCATTTTTGTGCCTTTTTGTCTAATGTGCCAGGCATTTCAGGCACGAGGAATAGTGAGATTTGGATTTTCTTCCACAATAAAGCCGATCATGGACGAATTGTTAAACCATGATGTGAATATAATTCAGATGCCTTGTCCTGAAAGTCAACTTGGAGGCTATGAAAAAGGGCTTAGGAGAAATCCTCAGGGAATATCTCAGTATAATACTTCAGAATTCATAGAAATATGCGAGCGTGTAGCTACAGAAGTAGCCGAAATGATTAAAGGAATTTTGTCGAGTGGCTATACGGTCGTTGGAATTCTCGGTATGGAGTATTCATCCTCTTGTTCAATAAAGCTTCAGTACTCACATCGTGGTACTTTTCATCAGCCAGGGATTTTTATTGAGGCCTTACAGAACATTCTTGAAAGGGAAAGAATTAATATTCCTTTTATTGGTGTAAACAGA
>CAZBNI010000042.1:0-6649 GCA_964493105.1 uncultured Gammaproteobacteria bacterium | reverse complement strand
ACTTGATTAATTCATCTAACTGATTCCTAATGATATCAATAAAATCTTGTGGATTGTCATTTATTTTTTTCTTGAGTTGATTTATGGGAAACCATTTTATTTCTTCAACTCCGTCTTTTTGGACATGAAACTCATCAATGTTTTTATCGAGACAAAAAAATATCATTGAGTAAAATGGTCGTATTTTCCTGGTCTACGGATTTTTGGGCCTTTCGTAAGTGTTACATCAAGAACGCTAATCTCTTCTTCAATCTCCTTTATTATATTTGAATAATATATTTCACCATTTTCTACAGTTCCCGCCACTGCTGGTCCTCATTTCAAAGGATCATGTTATTTTGTTTTAGCTTCTTTAGCTAATAAAACTTGTTCTTGGCTATTTATCGACCAAAATTCAGCGACACGATAAATATCACCTTTTTCTAAATTATTACGATCCTTACTACCTAGGACTTTATCATTTTAATCTACAATTATAATTTTATTTTCCATTCCTACAAAAAGACTATTTATCTATCAAAAACATGATAACCCCCAGTACTGCTGTAACACCCGCGATAATCCAAAATCTCATAACAATTTTTGGCTCTGACCAGCCCTTTGCCTCTAAATGGTGATGGATCGGGGCAGACAGAAAAACTTTTTTCTTGAATAATTTCCGTGCGGTTATCTGAATAATAACTGATAAAGACACGATCACAAGTGTCAGACAAATGATCGGTAATAGAAGTGCGGAATTTGTTAGCATGGTCACGATACCAAGCGTAACGCCCAAAGACATCGATCCAGTATCTCCCATAAAAAATCGCGCAGGATTGATATTGAACCACAAAAAAGCCAAGAGGGCTCCGATGACAACTCCACAGAATGCTGTGAGTTCGATCTTTCCTTGCGCAAAAGCGATAGCGCCATAGGCCGCAAATGCTGCTAGTAATGTACCTCCAGCAAGTCCGTCTAAGCCATCAATTTCATTAACTGAAAAAGCCGTTGCGACTATAATAAATATAAAAAAAGGAATATACCAAATACCAATATCAAAATTTCCAAGAAACGGCACATGCAAGGTAGTCCAATGAAGTTTGAAATAAAACCAATACGCTCCGAATATTGCGATTGCGGTATACATTATCAATTTATACCGAATACGTAATCCGCCACCCGAAGACCCTAAACTACGTATATTTAAAAAATCGTCTAAAAGCCCGACAAGGGCTGACGCTATCAGTGCACCAAGCGGTAACAAAGTTTCAGGCCGTGTTAAAAAATTTAGGCGTCGAATGTTGTCACTGTCAACAACATCACGAAGTACAAAAAACAGCAAGGCCAAAAAAAGAGTCGTCATCCAAATCAGAATTCCTCCCATTGTTGGTGTGCCGGATTTCCAACTATGCATTTTTGAATATATCGGTGCCTCTTCCTCGCTTCGTATTTTTTTCCCGATTTCAAATTTGTAGAGAAAATGTGTTAGCAAAGGCGTCCACAAAATTGCTACAATAAATGCTATTGTAGTCAATAGAAATATTTTTATGATATCAAAATTATTTTCAAAACCCATGGATTAATTATTTTGTTGAATTATTAAATATGCCGCCCACAAAAGGACACATTGACATCCGATGGAAACAAATCCGATAAAAGATCTGATGGAATTGTCCCTTTTTTTTAATAGTATCGAAAGAACTATATTAATAAAAAAAATTACTACACCTAAAAGTGGCATGAAATACAATCGATACCACTCGCCAATTAGATCAACTCCAAAGTAGATGTTATAATGTAAAAAGATTAAATCATCCCGTGAATTCACCTGTGTATAGATAAAGAGCCAGAGCATTACATTTAATATGAATCCTACTACTAGGGGAATTGCAGTCCATTTATCTTTCACAAGCTCCTGAAAATTTTGAACTCTGCGTTTTAATATCGCGTACATATGAAGTTTATAAAAAAGTATTATATTTATTTTGTAATCGTGTTGCTGGCAATTTTTGTGTCATTGGAAGTCACTTCATCGATACAGGAGTCTCAGACTGTTGACGAAGGAGTGCACCTTGCAGCAGGATACAGTTATTTGCGGACATGGGATTTCCGTTTGAATCCGGAACATCCTCCATTACTCAAGGAATTGGCAGCATTTCCACTGCTTTTTTTTGGTGACAAAGTAAACCAGCCTTTTGGGAGCGAAACGTGGAGCAATGCAAATCAGTGGCTTTTTGCAAAAGAGCTGCTCTATGAAAGTGAACTTTCTGCTGATACGATACTACTGCTCGGCCGTATACCTATTATGCTACTAAGTGTGATTCTCGGTATTTTTGTTTTTAAATGGTCACGCGAACTGTTCGGAATATACGGTGGGCTGCTCGCATTAACGCTGTACTGTTTTTCGCCTACTATCATAGCACACTCCCGCTATGTGACGACTGATATTGGCATGGCTGCTTTTTACTTTATAACCATATATTATTTTTATAAATATCTCAAGGAAAGAAAGAAAAGTCAACTGCTTCTCTCAGCGATGTTTTGTTCCTTTGCCGTAGTTAGTAAGTTTTCCGCACTGTTTTTGCTCCCTACGCTTTTACTGATCTTCGTACTGGCATTGATATATCAACGATGTAGTAATCCATTTGTAAAACCTATAAAAACATTCTTTATCAATGCGGGCGTCTTTTTAACTATTATCATATGCACGACACTGATTGTATATGGATTTGAATTTAAAAAACCGCTAGACGATCTAAAAGTACAAAATTTATATGCATTACAAGATAAAATAATTAGCGAAGACACGATCGACACATTAAGAACCGAAGAACAAAAATTAATTTCAATTACTGATACGGCCACTCAGTCTGGAAAAAACATTCAGTGGTTTGCTCAAAATGTTCCCGTTCCAGCGTACTCTTATTTCAAAGGTGTAATCAGTTTATTATTACATAATTATAACGGTCATACTGCTTACCTTATGGGTAACTATACTGATTATGGTTGGTGGTATTATTTCCCGATTGCGTTTTTGGTTAAAACTCAAACCGCATTATTTTCGCTCCTACTTCTCCTTTTATTAACACAATCGATCTATATTACAAGAAAAAAATACTACAAGCCCCTGCGCTCTATATTTTTTAGGATACCCTTCCATATATATGTAATAGTAATAACCATTGCCGTCTATGCGGCATTCAGTCTTACTGGCAATCTTAATATTGGTGTTCGTCACATAATTCCTCTATACCCATTTATCTATGTTTCATTGGGCAGTCTAGCAGTCAGCAAATTTTATTCGTTTAAAAAATCAAAGGCTGTAATTGTCGGCACGCTCCTCCTATACTATATATCAAGCCCATTCATTATATATCCCCACTTTCTTGCCTATTTTAATGATATTTCTGGCGGTCCAACAAACGGGCCAAGCTATTTAGTGGATTCAAATATTGATTGGGGTCAGGATGTAAAAAAACTACAAAAGTATCTTCAGAAAAATAATATATCATACGTTTGCATGAGTTACTTTGGACAGACAAAACTTGAGTACTATGATATTGATTTCAGATATCTTCCTCAAAATCCAAGGGTATCGGTGATTAAGAATCTAAACTGTGTCGTTGCAATCAGTGTAACCAGCTTATATTCGAAAAAAGGTGAATTTGCTTGGCTCAAAGAATTTACACCTACTGATAAAATTGGTTATTCAATTTATATTTATGATCTCCGGCACTAACAAACGTTTTGACTAATTACTAAAAATGTGATATAATCAATATGTATTTGCTGATAATTTGATATCATGTTACCTGACAAAGAAATACAAAAAATATTAGAATCCTCCGGAATAGTTCCTGCTCAACAGTTGCATGAAGCAACAAAACGAGCACAATCCGAGGAAGTCCCTCTGATTAAGTATCTTTTAGATAAGAACTTAACTTCAGAAAACACACTCTTTGAAACGATTGGTAACGCTTTAAAGGTTCCTTTTGTTGATTTGCGACGCACCTCGATCCGAAAAGATATCTTAACACTCATTCCTGAAAGCATTGTCCAGACATATCAAATAGTAGCATTTGAAAAAACCGAAACCCAGCTCAAGGTTGCAACGGTAGATCCAAAAAACTTACAAATACTTGAGTTTCTACGCAAAAAAACGGGTCTCAAAATTAAAGTTCATATTACCACCCCTTCCAGTATAAAAGAAACTCTCTCGAGTTTGCACAAAGGGCTTTCTTCGGAATTCAAAAAAATTACCAAAGGCGACCAAGGTGATGACCTTGCAAAAGACCAAGATCTCAAACAACTCGCTCACGATTTGCCAATAGTTCGAATTGTAGATACTCTTCTCGAATATGCAATATTTGAAAGTGCATCAGATATTCATATTGAACCAACTGAAAAGGATATTTTAGTCCGCTACAGAATCGACGGCATCTTGAGAGAAGTAATGCGATTACCGAAAAAACTACAGCCGGGTATTATTGCGCGTATCAAGATATTATCTAATTTAAAAATTGACGAACACCGTTTACCTCAGGATGGCCGTTTTAAAATATCTACTGCAGAATACAAAGTTGCATTCCGCGTATCGATTATCCCTGTGTTTGATGGAGAAAAAGTTGTACTACGTTTATTAAACGAATCTGGCAAAATACTGACACTCGAACAAATAGGCTTACAATTAAAAGCGCTTGATGTAGTAAATTTGAATACAAAAAAACCACAAGGAATGATCTTGGTCACCGGTCCAACTGGAAGCGGTAAAACCACAACCTTGTATACTCTCTTGAATATCCTGAATGATCCAAAAGTGAATATTTCAACGGTCGAAGATCCTATTGAATATCGGATGCCACGCGTGAATCAGAGCCAGGTAAATCCAAAAATCGGTTTTAGCTTTGCAAACGGCTTACGTTCTCTCTTGCGTCAAGATCCTGATATCATAATGGTGGGAGAAATTCGTGACGACGAAACAGCAGAAATTGCCACACATGCCGCAATGACGGGGCATCTTGTGCTGTCTACACTCCATACCAATGATGCTATAACGACAATACCCCGACTTGAGGAAATGGGTGTACCGCCTTTTCTGATTGCATCAACGACCAATGTGATTATTGCACAACGACTTACTCGAAAAATCTGTCCAAATTGTATTCACAGTTATACGCTGACAAAAAAATCAATTGAAGAGCTGAAGAAAAAAATTGATCTTGATGCAATTTTTGACGTATTGCAAAAACAGGGAATTATTTTATCTTCAAAAACTCCAATAGAATCACTGCTTTTTTACCGTGGCAAAGGGTGCAAACAATGCAATAATACTGGATACAAGGGTCGGATCGGTATCTTTGAAGTGTTCTCAGTAACAAAAGAAATCTCACGGCTTATTACAGAAAAAACCTCAAAAAATACCTTAATTGAAAAAGGGCGCAGCAATGGAATGCTAACCATGATAGAAGATGGTTTTATTAAAGCAAAAAATGGTGTTACGACCATTGAAGAAGTATTAAGAGCTACACAGGAATAAATGGAATAAATCCGAAATTCTAATATATAAATCCTAAACAAATTCCAAATTCCAATGACCAAAATATTAAACAAATTTAACAAGATATATTTGGAACATTTTACGCCAAAGCCTCTATGTCAGCAGACAGGGCGGATCACGCCCACATTCAGGCTTGAGAGTTCTCCACTTAGTGTCTGAGCCTTTCGGGATCGAAGACAGGGTCTCAAACGGCTGTCTGAAAACTTTAATATTAGATATTATTTAGAATTTAGGATTTAGAAATTAGAATTTAAAAATATTATGCCTGAATTTATTTACACCGCTAGAACGCAAGAAGGCAAACTGAAAAAAGATCGTATCCGAATAAAGGATGAAAAAGCCTTGGCTGATTATCTCAAAAATCAGGGTCTAATCCTAACGTCTTCAAAGGAAGTAAAAAAAGGTGGCAAATTTTCTTTGCAAGAGATGCTGAACAAGATGAGTCGAATACCGTCTATTCAAAAAATATTCTTTACTCAAAATCTGTCTATCATGGTTAAAACAGGATTTCCACTTGCACAAGCACTCCGTACCTTGGCTATGCAGACCGATAACAAGCCATTCAAGAAAATTATTGAGGAAATTCAGCATGACGTAGAAAGCGGCATTTCTTTTTCAAATGCATTGGAAAAACATCCACGCGTCTTCTCTGAACTATTTGTTAACATGATCGCTGCGGGTGAAGTTAGTGGTAAGCTGGATGAAATTCTGATAACGCTAACCAACCAGATGAAAAAAGATCATAAATTGATCAGTAAAGTGAGGTCAGCAATGATGTACCCTGCAGTAATTGTCGTTGCAATGATCGGTATCGGAATAATAATGATGATTACGGTCATTCCACAATTAACCAGTATTTTTACCGAAAGCGGTACTGAACTACCACTACCGACAAAATTACTTATAGGATTAAGCGACATTCTTGTCCATCAGGGAATATTTATACTTGCCGGCGCTGGACTTCTCGGCTATGGATTTGTCCGTTTTAAAAAAACTAAAAAAGGAAAATTTTATTTGCATAAAATAATTCTCTCTATTCCTATCTTTGCTGGCATCGTAAAAAAAATTAATATTGCCCGCTTTGCGCGGACTTTGGGCTCTTTGCTTAACAGT
>CAZBNI010000041.1:5206-6694 GCA_964493105.1 uncultured Gammaproteobacteria bacterium | reverse complement strand
GATTCGGTAAATCCTGATGCCACCACTTATTATAAAATTGAGCGCCAAACATGCAATATTAGTGGAAGTAGCTGTACTGTCTGGTCTACTATTCAGGATTGGGTAAAAAACAAATCAGTCAATAATAATATTATTTCAGATTGTAATGTAACGAATTTTTCACTGGTAAAGTATCGGGCTTATGCCGGCAACGATACAATTACTGGAAACGATGATGATTCTGTAGTTTCAGCTACAGGTGAAGATTCTTTGCCGCCATGCAAGCCGGGCAAGCCAGAGGAAAATGTTAAAGGTAGTGATTATATTGATTGGATATGGACTGGATCAAGTGGTGGTGAAAATGTGAGTTATTATAAATTATTTATTAATCCAAGTATAGAAATCGGTCAACACGGTCCTCCTGTAATATCGCCCTATACAATAACACAATCCACTTTAACGCCGAATTCACAATACAGAGTAAATGTTAGAGGGTTTGACGTAAGAGATAGGGGGGGGCGGTATTCTGATGTCTCTGATATAATTTATACGAGAGCAGCTAACCCCATTATTAATTTGGATTGTGGCTATGATTCAGGTAAAGACGAAGATTACTGTGAAGTAACCCTTCAGAGTTATAATAATAATCCAGCTGGCACTGAATACCAGTTACGACGGTGTGAAGGTAGTGGCTGTACTGATTGGGAGTATTGGAGGGTAACACAAGCTGATTGGCTTGGTAATTCAGGATCGTGGGGGGATTATAATATAGGTTTATTAACAAGAGATACATCAGATGACGCAGATGGTTTTATTGATTGTGGTGAGATTTATAGATATCAGCTAAGAGCTAGAAATGTAACTTTTGAAATCACTGATCCGGATACAAATAATGACAAAGAAGGATCTACGCCTCCTTGTCCGCCGTGGATGAGCCATAGTTCAGCCACTACAAGTTCTATTACATGGACTTGGGGTGACCCCCCAGTTGATAATTGGTGGATTTATGATGGTTTGAATGGGGAGCCAATAGCCACGCCTGATCAGGTTTTTGGTAGTGGTGTTCTCAATTGGCCGGAAAGTGGAATCAGCGGACCGAATGCTCGACATGAAAGGAGTGTTCGTGGTGAGATAGACGGTGGAGTCGGCCGACACGCTTCTCATACAGCTTATACATTAGCTAATGTACCTTCAATAAATAGCGTTTCATGTAATTATAATTCAGCAAGTCAGTATTATTGTTCAATAAATATTAATAGAAATGGTAATCCTTCTAATACTAATATTCAATTAGAAAGAAGACCCTGTACACTTTCTGGATCATGCTCGGTCTGGACAGATTTAAGTTGGGGAACAACCACTACCCGAACTGACAGTAATTTGAATTGCAGTTCTAGCGCTACAAAATATGAATATAGAGCTCAGGCCAGGAATGGAGATTATGTTACTACAGGATGGTCAGCCAGTAAATCAGATACTTTGCCGCCTTGCCAGGTACCAAATATGGGG
>CAZBNI010000041.1:0-5196 GCA_964493105.1 uncultured Gammaproteobacteria bacterium | reverse complement strand
TCCTCCGCCGATTGAATGGTCATGGGGTAATGGCAATACGATTGGTGGGCTGACACCAGACCATTATAATTTATATGATAATAATAATAATTTAATTAATACTACTGCACATAGTAGCGGTCTTTGGAAGTATACTTACTCGCAGTCCCAGGAAACGAGTGGAGCAGATTTTGAGCGAAATACTCAGTATAGTGCCTATGTTCGGGCGGTTGATAGCCGAAGTCGCTCTGGCCGGCCGTCTGCTACGGCTTCTGCATATACCTCAATAGAGCCAGTAACCGATATTGATTTTCTTTCTTGGGACACTAGTTCGCTTTCACTCGAAGCTATACCTGAACCTAGTAATTTAGATTTGGATTCATCGGGTCTACGGTTTCAGGAGCTACTATTATCATGGACTTCTGAATGGAAGCACAATAATGATAGTATTTCACATAGTGATTTAGATTCTAATACAAAGTACTGTTATCAAGGCCAAACTAGGAACGGAGATGGCGATATCAATCCTTGGGCTCCGCCTTCCCCGTATGATTGTACCTATACTCATGCGGTTATCCCGGATCGACCCAATATTAGTAAATTAGGCGAAGGCGAATTGGTTAAACTAACTTTGCGTACAGCAAACGATTCAAATCCCAATTACACGCAATACGCGATTTGCGTAACGAAATACAATATTGACGGTACTACCACTCAGAAATACATTTTTGCCGATACTGACGACGATGGAGAGGTGGCGGTTGACTGGGATGGTGCTGATTGTGCTGACGGAGATGACACAGGGCATTGGGCCAGACGGGTTTCTGGCACTGAGTATAGTAATCCGGAAGAAGATTGGGGGAGCGCGAGTGGCATTGTTATCGCTGGATTAGATCCTTCCGCCAAGTATGATTTTAAGGTTAAAGCGAAAAATGAGAATATAGGGGCACCTGCGCAGAACTGGACGAACTTCGGACCGTCAGCTACTTTATTCCTGGTAAAAAACAATGTGGTCGGTTGGGCCTGGTCGTACAGTGTCGGCTGGATTTCCATGAATTGCCTGAACATGTTTAGCAACCCTTCATTGGGGTATAGTTGTAGTGTTGCCGACCACTGGGGTTTGAATGTTGAATTTGAGCCGAGCCGCGATATAAATCCTTTGGAAGGTTATGCTTGGTCGGCTTCGGGCGAGGCGTTATCTGAGGAATGGCAGGGCATCGAGAATGTCAGCGACACTTCCGGTCATTCCAAATTTTTTAATAAAAACGATGCGGATAAAAATATTGCCGTTGATTCATTGGGTAATCCCCACGTAGTCTGGACTGATGATAGTAGCGGATCAGATCAGTTATATTATCTTCAATGGAATGGAACAGCCTGGGTCGATGCTGATGGCAACGGACAGGAGTCCGCAACTATTACTAATGCAAGCGATGACGTAAATGGGCCTTCTTTGGTTTTGGATGAAAACAATTACCCTCATATAGCCTTTACCGTGCTTAACGGCAGTTACCGTGATTTGCATTACTGGCGGTGGAATGGCGCAAATTGGGTTGATATAAACGGTAATTCCGGATCAACCAATATCTCAAATGAACTCGGTTTAAGTGGACAGGGCGCCTTATATCCTTCTTTGCAGTTGTATGAAAATTCGGGTAGCTATTATCCGCGCGTGGCCTGGGAAGGAGCTGGTCCTGACTGGCATGTCCTGTATGCTCAGTGGAATGGGTCGGCATGGACGACAGCCGATAACAGCACTAATGGATATGAGGATCTTGATGCCGGACAAGGCGCCAATGATGAGGGTCTTACCACTGCTTCGCTAGCCATTGATGATAATGGAAATCCTTATATTGCTTGGAGACGGGGTCCATATCCAGGAGGTGTTATTCATTTTAAGTATTGGAATGGCAGTATTTGGCAAAATATCAACGGACTAAGTCAGATGAGCGATCAAATCGGAGTTGGTTATGATGATACGTTATGGCCTGCAGTGGACGTTGATTCCCAGCATCATGCTCATATTGTCTGGCAAGGATTGCCAAGTGCTGGCGGACCTTCGGAATTATATTATGTTAAAGCAGATATTAATAACAATAATTGGGTAAATATTTATAATTTTAATGAGGCAGATGCAGGTGTTTCTGGTTCTTCAATCGTTATAGACAATGAAGACAGACCGCATGTGGCCTGGTCAGGAAAAATTTCCAGTAAGAGCGCTTATCAAAATGTATATTACCGTTGGTATAATTCTTTGGCTGATCAGGGTTCCGGGGCCTGGGTTACGGTCAGCGGGGATTACGGGGCAGGAGAAAATGATGACAATCTGAATCTGAGTAATTTTACAGATGTTGATTCTACGGAACCGTCCTTAGCTTTGGATACCGATGGTAATCCGCATGTCGTCTGGCGAGAAGGTGATTCTCCTGATGGTGAAATTTATTATAATCATTGGGGTGAGTCTGCAGTGACTTCTGGTTTAGGCTGGATTAGTTTAAATAAGTACGTTTGTTCCAATGACGCCCAGCAAGGCTGTTCAACTATTTCCGCAAACAGTCCCGAATGTGGAGGGACAGCTGATTGCGTAGATAGTAGCGGTGAGACGCAAGGCGCTGGCATACCGCCAGATGGGATCACTTATGGTTATTGTTATAATGGAACAATTTCAGGCGAAAAGCGTTATGGGAAATGTTCTGATAACTCCAGTCAGAACTGTACTGAGACAGATGTTAGTTTATGCGATGATCCTACCTCCGCTACTTGTGTTTTGGAAACTTGCCAAACCGGTAGCCTTTGTTCCGATTATGATGGCGGGGCGGATCCTGAGGAGTGTCGTGATTATGCCACAGCTACGTTTAACGGTGTTACCCGAGAAATTGAAGGTTGGGCCAGGGTTTTATCCGTGAAGAGTGAGGGCCAGCAGTATGACTGCGATTCTTCGGTTGCCGGCACGCAACCCTGTGATGATTGGGGTTGGATTAGTTTAGGCGGTCAGTATGATGACGGAAAGGATGAGACAGGCACTTATACCATAACGGGCACAGAAGTCGACATTCAGGAATTTTTAGGTGATCCTGATGTTAACCCAAACAATGTAGAGTTGTATAGTTTATTCGGTTGGGGCTGGGATTCCGTTACTTCCGATTTAAACAGTAATTCGCTTTGGCTTAACCCCGTTAACGTAAGTCAGACGGGCTTTTTGCCTAAAAGCGGCAGGAATGAGAATTTTAGCCGGAGCTCAATGGTTGTTGATTCAACTGGCGATCCGCACGTCGCTTGGGCAAATTTGGAAGATGATGGAACGTATAATATTTATTATTTAAAATATAAGGATGGCCATTGGGCAACCGTTACCGGCGAAAGCTATCAACCAGGACTGTCCAGCTCTTCAGTAAATGTAACCACGCCTTCTGCCGTTAAATCACATTCGCCTGTTTTAGCGCTGGATGAAAATGATAATCCAAGTTTGGCCTGGGTGGAAGCGGGCTCGGGCGTGTATTATTTTCGATGGAGTCCGGAGAACAGTCAGTGGCAAAGCGTTCTGGGCACAGGAACCGCTGGCGCCTTTGCTGACCCGGCCGGCTCAAAGTTACTGGTAGACACCTCAAGTGATCAGCCGTCTTTGGTTTTGGACAAAAGTGGTAGGCCCCACCTGGCTTACCGTCGCGATAACGCAGAAATTTTTTACCGCTGGTGGAACGACGCTAACTGGGTGACGGTTTCCGGCGATTCAGGCAGTGGATCAAGCGATGCTAATGTTAACGTGAGTAATACGGACAGTGGCAGCGGTAATTATTCAAGTATGCCCCGTTTAGTCTTAAGCGACCAAGAAGTTCAGCGGCCTCATCTTGTTTGGGTTGACCGATCAAGTCCGGGCTTTATTTACTACCGTAAGTGGGACGGCGCCAACTGGGTTACGGCCAGCGGGGACAGTAGCGCCGGTCATAATGGAAATGACCTTCAAGTTAATCATGACGTGGATACTTTAGGTTTGGGCATCACAGTTAATTATGAGGGCAATAATCCGGATATTGCCCTAGATTCTAATAATCGGCCCGGCATTGTTTGGCGTGATCCAGGGAAGGTGTTTTACCGCCATTGGAACGGCAGCGATTGGGTTACGGCCAGCGGCGAACTGGATGACACCAATATCAACCTAAATTCTATGGGAGGAAACGCTGAGATGGGGATACACACCTCGGTGGTTATAAAAGATAATTATCCTTACGTAGCTTGGAGTGATGGAGACGTGCATCTTCGCCATTGGAACGGCAGCGATTGGGTTTCAGCCGACGGCAGTCTGCAGACGGATCCGGCAGACAAGCCTTTCAACGTAACGAAGGAAACCTCCGATTATTCTTTGTATCCGGCGCTGGCTTTGGATAAGTGGGGGAACGCGCATTTGGTTTGGAGCGGGTTGACGACCGGTGATGTTTGTAATATCGCCAATGGCGACGCTGATTGCCTTGATCCTGACTATCCCCAGTGTGTTGATTTCCCCTCCAATGATTACTGTTCAAAAGCTGATATTAATTATACCCGATGGTCACCAGGCGAGGCCCAGGGTGGTTTAGGTTGGGTGGAATTTATGCCTATCGGCGCGCTTTTGGGTATTCCCTGGGTACAGACCATGTATAGCGATATTTACGCGACCGAGTCAATTCAGCTGGCTCCACCGCCTCGAGGTTCTGGAGAAAGCACGGCTACTTTTTTAATTCTGGCTGACGGAAGCATCCAAGGCATTTCTGGATATTACAGCATGACCCAGACCGGAGAGCCGACTAGCAGTTATTATTTACCCGGATTCGATTCTTTAATAGAGGGTTCTTGTAGTATTTTCTTGTGTAATAATCGTACTGATTGTGAAGCGGCCGGCGGCGTATGGAGCAGCGGCCCTGATTACCCCGTGGGAGAAGACGCTCTTAAAAAACTAGATGTTTCGTCTTTGGTGAGCCGAGTTAACGGTAATTTTAATAAATATGGCCATGAAGTGGTTATTCAGAACGATACTGGCCAGTCGAGCGTGGATATTAGTGTGAATTTTGACGACCCGCTTGACAGTAAGATATATTATTTTTTCGGGGCGGATCTGTACACAATTGATAATCAGATAACATTTAAAAAGGGCGTAACGCCTAACTCCTCTGGCAAAGGCTTGATTGTTATTGAAGGTGATTTGGAGGTAAACGCAAACATTTATTATGAAGAAGAGTGTTC
>CAZBNI010000040.1:0-6753 GCA_964493105.1 uncultured Gammaproteobacteria bacterium | reverse complement strand
TATTTTCGCCCTTACCACCATATTGAATCATGGTGGCCTGTGCAGCGGGTATATATGCTATAAGCAGCCCATATGCAACCGCACACTCCAAGGAAAAAACCAATTACTTCTAGCATTTCTTTCTCCTTATTTCAAGTCAATGAACTAAACATACAAAAAACAGACTTTCTTTGAGAAGAGCCAGTTTTTTGCTTGAGTTATTATTCGTTAATTGGATTTATTCGAATATTTCGAATCAATGTGGTTATGATATCCTGGTAGTAACCCCTCTCCTCAAAGGGTCGTACTAAGAAATAAATTGTAAACAACACTTTAACAAATTATAGTATATCAGCTCCATTCCTGTGTCAAGGGGAGATATCCACGCAGTGTTTAAATTTCGCTAACTTTAGCTAATAAAAAAACAGTGTCTTCATACTACTCTGTTGATCATTACTATTTTTTCAATAAAATACCGTAATACAGATCCGTTATAACGTCAGCTGTATACTGTGATTGATTGCCTTCTTGTATGACATTATCAGGGAGCCAGGCAACGGAATATTGGTCCGGAATCTGCACCGAACTCTGAAAAAAAACATTTTTAGCTCCTGGCTGCATCTGCAGTAACAGGCTGTATTTATCAGTTCGATTAAATAAACCACCGACATTAAGCCTAAACGGCAGCATATACTGTATGGTAACCGTTTGTATTTCTCCCGGGTCAATACTTACCCAGTTGCCGAATACTGTTTTTCCTGCTTCAGCAGTAATACGCATTCCAGTGTGCTCATCAAACAAAGAAGTCTTTTCTATCGCTTCCAGGTCAGTATCAGAGATAGCATCCAAATCAGGTAATAAAAACCTTACGCTTGGGTCATCATCAAATCCTTCTGTACTCAAAAGCGTACTGCCTTGTGGTACATATAATCGAAGATACGACACATTTGCCACCTTTTCCCATAAATCAGCAGTAGAGCCACTATGCGAACGCGTTATTGAGACGGTATTTACAATGGATCCATCACTCTGAATTTTCGCATCATGCTGAATTAATTCATTGATAACATGGTCAGTTTTACCACCGCCGATGTTCGTATTCACTACCGCAAGATAATCTCTGTCTGTTGTCAATACCGCGCCGTCAAACTTCATTCCGCTGAGTTGCTCTTGTACGGCTTCGTCAAAAGAATAAAGTAATAAGTCTTTTCGAACCAAAGCGGTATGAAGCGTACCTACTGTTTGCAAGAGACTGTCAGAATCAGTCGCAAATACTTTTTCAAGTAATCGTGGCATTAAGTCCCCAATAAACTTCTTTGGCATATTTTCTTCTAGATCATACGATACTTCTGCCCAATATTGTGCCTGCCGTACAAAATTGTTGCCATCAACTGTCACGCCGTAATCTTCTTGCATATCAATTGGTCCTACAATATCAAATAGGTCTTCGATAACAGCCGGTGTCAATGCGATAATACCGTCAACGCTTGCGCCACCAGTCCGCTCAAAAAACCAATTGAGTTTCCGTGCTGATGAAGGAAAATCAAAAAACCAGTTCGCGTCCTGGATATTCCAGTGAGGATTGACCAGCCAGAGTGGTTTGGGTGCAATCAACTTTTCTTTGAGCTGCCCTGCGACGTCATATACTCCCCCGCCTGGCACCTCAAGATTCGATATTTTTCCTTTGTAGATATCAACCAAGGCAATCGATCCAATAAACCCGCCTGTTGGCCGCAGCTCTCTGCTGTTCTGAAAAATAAGTAAATATCGTTGCGGTGATTCATAGCCCAAAACGGCAAGTAGGATATCAGCGGTCTGATACATATCACGAAATCCACTTTGGATTGCAGGAAGAGTTTCCTGAATTATTTGAATGCCTGACCGATATTCTTTGGGAATGTCTTTGAGACGTACTTCTAATACCGCATCGGTTGCAGCCTGGACATTACTTTGTACCGGCTCCAACTCATTACGCACCGTTGCTAAAAACTCGATGAGTGTGGAATCATTAGAATCAAGCGGATTGATATTTATCTCTTCCAGTTGAGCAACAAGATTGGTAAGTACAGCCCCTGCCTCACTTAGTTGGGTGCCAGTTGTCAATAATTGTCTGGCGCTTTTAGCTTTATTGGGCACAAGATCCGTTATTTCAAGAACTGCTCCCCCAAGCTCCTGAAGCTTTTGCTGGGCAGCGATAAAACTCTCGGTTGCTTTTTCAAAATTCTCACTTGCCAGTACAAACTCTGAGGATGATACAAAAGTGCCTGCTTCCCGTAAATATTCGTGCGCTTCAGCAGAAATGCCAAGAACAGTGCCTTTTGCTTCGGTCACTTTTTTAAAAAACGTCACCGCATAAAAAGGAATTACGAGAATAATGCACGCAGTAAGAAAAACAAGTAGCGGTTTATACCACCTTTCTGGCATTTCCAGATGAAAATAATCAAATCGGGTGGTTTTTTCTGTGGGCCTGTGAACTTCCACAGTTTCAGTTTTTGATTGCTGTTTCTTAACACGCGATACGATTACTTTTTCAGTCACGGTTTTCTTAGAAATCGCAGGAATCTTCATAGGAACAGTTTTTTTAGAAAACCGTATCTTTGGCAAGCGAATCTTCTTGCACCACGCGAACATTGATCGTTTTTGACATGGTTTAGGAAGTACAGGCTCTTTAGAACGGCGCAAATCAATTATATTCTCCTTTGGTATCCCAAGAGAAGCATGGTAATGCTTACCACTTTTACCGTTCTTTAATGTATGAATTCCACGTGCCATAGACAGAATAAATATCCCTCTCTTAGTAGTATAGCTTATTATACCTCGTTATATAAATCAAGTGTAATTTCAGCCATTTTTTCCCAACTGAAAAACTGTGAGCGCCGATAACCAGCAGCTATCAATTTCTTGGTTACGGTATCATCAGTGACGACCGTATGCATAGCATGGACAATCTCATCAATATTCTCCGGGTTGAAAAAAAGTGCCGCATCAGCTAATACTTCCGGCAAACAGGAGCTGTTGCTCGCAATCACTGGAATGCCATATGAACACGCTTCCAACGCAGGCAAACCAAAACCCTCACAAAATGATGGAAACGCATAGAACTTGGCATTTGTATACAAATATGGCAAATCAGTGTCCGTCACAAAACCGGTAAAAATTACTTTTTGTTCCAAATCCATCAAACGTACCAACTTTTTTACGCGTTTAAAAAAGTAATCTTCTTTGCCTACCAAAACAAGATGATAATCACCGTTCCGATGTAAAAACTTTTTAAATGCCTTCAAAAGCCCTTCAATATTTTTATGGGGATATACGTTTCCAACGTAGAGGAAGTACGGCTTTCGTACACGATATCGTCGTAATACGTCCCCCTGCTTAGCGGCTAAATCGCGTGTAGGATCCACAGCCTCATAGGTAACCTTTATCTTTTGTGGATTGATACAAAAATGTTCAGTAACTTCTTTTTTTGTAAATTCTGAAACAGCGATGACTTTTTTTGCTCGCTGGACAGCCGATTTTATTACAAACTTATAGCCACGATGTTTCAATTTGTACAAAAGCGGAGTGAGCGCTGATGCGCGCTGTGTCGGATACTTCGCGAGAATAAGATCGTGAATGGTGACAACAAAAGGCCTACGATACAATACCGGCACATTGAAGTGAGTAAAATGCACCAAATCCAATCTAAGTGTCCATAATTTTAACGGAAAAAGTAATTGCTCAGCGACAGTATACCACCTGAAATCAGCAAGAACCTTTTTAAAATTTTTATTACGTGGTGTGTAATCCGCCCAGTTCTCTTTTCGCAGTAAAACAAAGTATTGATTGTGATGATCAATCTTTTCAAGGTTGGTGATCAATTTCTCAGTATATCTCCCTAATCCTTTGCCAAATGTTCCGTAAAAACGGGCGTCAATGCCAATACGCATATTTAGGCAAGTGAATTTATTAACGAAATAGTAGCTTCTGCAGTTCGCTTCCACGAAAAACTTTTCGCGGTCTGCTGTGAGCGCTCACGTAAATTTTGCGCAAGCGTATTATCAGTTAAAATATTATGTATTGCTGTTGATAATTCCTGGGTATTATACGGATCAACTAAGAGTGCGGCCCCCCGCGCTACCTCCGGCAATGATGTGGCGAAACTGGTTATTACTGGCAAACCCGCAGCCATAGCTTCTAATACAGGCAGTCCAAAACCTTCAAAATATGATGGATATACAAATGCCTTGGCAGCCTTGTAAAGCGGTATCTTATCCTCTTCGGGAATATATCCTATAAACTGAACTGACGGATAGCGTGATGCTAATTTCTGATTAGTAATTTTTCCCGCAATAACCAAACTATGGTTGCTCCTCTGCTTCTTGGTAAGAGCATCCCAAGCCTGAAATATTCCCTCGCTGTTTTTTCTGGGCTCCACAGTGCCAATTGATAATAAAAACGGTTGCTGGATATGATATTTGTTGCGAACTCTATCCATATCATCCTTTGAACACCGAGCAAATGCATCGTGATCAACGCCCAGCGGGATAACAGAAATAGTTTCACTTGGTATCCCAAATGTCTTCTGAATATCTGCTTTTGTATTTTCTGAGACTGCGATAATTTTATCAGCGCGTTGTAGGATTTGTTTCGGACGAATTGCACAATGCCATAATTTTCCCTTTAATGAATAAAAACCACTATATCGAAATGAAACATCGTGCATAGTTACTATTAATTTAGTTTTGTGTGACAAAGAAAAAAAATTTAAATTGGGCAGAAAAAAGAGATCTACCGTACCAGTCAGCCAACCAAATTTTGGAAATCCCATAAGGGCAATCGACGTATTGAGTAGCTTATTGGGAATCGAGCGTTCAACGATGCGCGCATTCGCTTGGCGAAATCCTTCTAGTGCTGCTGTCGGTATAGGTTTGGTAGCATTATAAATCAAAACAAACTCGTGAGGGGAATCAAGTCGGATTAGATGACGCAGAATGTTGTATGTATACGTCGTAATGCCCGAGGGCAGCGGTTCAATCAGTGAACGTATATCAATCGCTATACGCATGTTACGCTTCTTTGGTTTGTTCTGACTTACCGCCTCGCAGATATTCGACTGTATAGGCAGCGATGATGCTCACCAGAAGTCCTCCAACCAAACCAATGATCAAATTCAGCCACAAGAGCGGCTTCTTTTCCACAATAACTGGCAATGAGCCAACAACTTCAAAAAATGCTTTTTGGTCTGATGTTTGCACGGCTGCAGCCGTTTTCTCTTCAACAATTGCGATAATTGCATCTGCGATTTTCTGTGCAGTTTGTTTATCACGTTCACGGTAGCGTACCACTACGTTTTGCGGTGAGTACTTCTTTGCCTTGAATCGTGAAATGAAATTTTCAGTAGACGTTATCTGCGGGTCAATGCCTGCGCGTTCATATATTTCCAGCAGCACAGATGGTGTCATCATCCAGCTCATGACGGTCTGTGAAAAAAGGTCCGAAGCCTGGATCGCATAATACCCGTCGTACTGATAGTCTTCTGTTTCCTGTTTATTGATCCGGTTGATTGAAAAAGCAATTGAGGTATCATGTTCCACTGGCTTGAGGTAAGTGAATCCACCAGCGGCAATGATCGCAACAAGCGTTAGAATAATGATGAATATACGGTACTTTACGATAATGTTCATAAAACTTTAGCGCTTAATGGATTACATTGATAAGTATTACTTATATTTAAATTCATGCCAAGTCTTTTCAATATAAGCATGAATTCGCTCTTTAAACCGTTCCGTATCAAACTGCTCAGCATGCGCACAAATCTCCTCTGGATTATAATCAGAAGGTTTAAAATGAATAACCATATCAGCGAGCGCTTCCCATGATTGCTCATCGAATAACACGCCTGTCTTCCCATGTACAACGGTTTCCAGAGCCCCGCCGGCGCCGTACGCAATCACCGGCCTCCCAGATGCCATTGCTTCAACCGGTGTAATGCCAAAATCTTCTTCCTGAGGATGAATAAATGCCTTACAGTGTGATTGATATTGTGCAATTTTTTCGTCCGAAACAAAACCAAGAAACTTAATATGAGGGCCGGCCATATCCCGCAATCGGTCAATATCCTCGCCTTCTCCAATGATATACAGTGGTAAGCCAAGTTTGTTAAACGCCTGTATGGCAATATCAACACGTTTGTACGGTCTGAGCCTCGAAACAATCAGGTAGTACTCCTTCACATCATTGGTCATCTGAAATCGGGATGTGTCAACCGGAGGATTAATCACTACACTTTCACGCTGGTAGTATTTTTGAATTCTGCGAGCCACAAATCGCGAGTTTGCAATAAAATGATCAACCCGATCTGCAGCCAAACGATCCCATATACGTAAATAACTGCGGTATAACTGAGATAAACGCCCTACAACCCACCGCCGTTCGAGTTTGTCGATAATCTCATTATGGTCGCTCCATAGATACCGTGTCGGCGTATGGCAGTAGCACACATGGAGCGTTTTAGGCGCTGTGATAATTCCTTTTGCCAATCCAGAGCTATCTGATAACACAACGTTATAACCTGATAACTCATAACTTTCAGTTGCAGGCACCATCATGGGCAGATACCATCTGAATTTCTTCCGAGCAAAAGGAAATTTTGCGATAAATGACTCTATGATTTTTGACTGTTCGAAAAGCTCCTGCGTATTTTTTTTATCATAAATCAGAGTATGTATCGGCGCATCAGGATACAACTCGCTAAACGATTTCAGCACTCGTTCAGCCCCTCCCAACTGATTG